>CADBNX010000487.1 GCA_902796115.1 uncultured Eubacteriales bacterium | reverse complement strand
GGAAGCATAGGTCTGCGCCTGCTTGCCGTTGGGCTGGGAAGCGCGTGTGTCATCAAAGCAGCATACCGTGATGTCATTTTCGCCGTCCCGCAAAAGAGGGGTTATATCATAGCTGAATGGGGTCTGCCCGCCGATATGCGTCTCCCCGGCGATGATCCCGTTGATCCATACCGTGGTCCGGTAATCCGCCGCGCCAAAGTGCAGGATGCGCCTTTTATCCCCGAGCTCCGCAAGCCTGACGCCGATCTTCCTTTTGTACCACACCTGAAGCATAAAATCCCGGTTCCCGATCCCGGACAGTGCCGACTCAGGGCAAAAAGGCACCGTGATCCTGCCCTCAAGCGACCCGGCCTGCGGCAGTCCGCGCGCTTCCCCGCTCAGCCCGGGATCAAGGCTGAACTGCCACTCGCCGTTCAGATTCACCCATTCTTCTCTTTCCCATTGCGGTTCCGGATGCTCGGGCCGCGGGATATTCGCCTTTGCTGCAGCCATTTCATTCTGATCCTTTCCTGTCATGATCGGTTCAGTCAAGGGATAACAGCCGTATCTCTGCGGCGCTTCGTTCCGGTCAGTGCTTTATGATCAACCTTCTTCAGGGACAGTGATCCGTTCAAGCTCCTCCGCGCCGACGCCCTGCCGCGCCGCGATGCGCCGCATTTCATCCAGGGTTTTGTCATTCAGCAGCAGGCCGTGTGCCAGTCTGTCGGCACGGGCCTCCTTTTCTTTTTCGCCGTGAATCCAGACGCGCTCCTGTCCCTGCGCTTTTTTCGCGTCCCGCACTTTCTGCAGATATTCGGAAAACTCCTTCCGGATGCCGGCCTTATCCCCGAACATACCGTAATCGAACGCCGCGAAGAAATGGCAGATCTCAGCTTTTCCGGGTTTTTTGTAAATCAGGTCCGAGGTGGCGCCCTGTGAAAAAATCGCGGTACAGATTTCGCACAGCATGCCGAAGCCGTAGCCCTTATAGCCGGAATTGGATTCCCCCGAGCCGCCCAGCGGCAGGATCCCGCCGCCCCGCTTTGCGATGATGTTGTCCAGTACCCGCGCGGTATCCGTGCAGTCAAGTCCGTTCTCATCCAGCACCCAGCCCTGCGGAACGGGCTTTTCCCGCTTTTTGTAGACCTCCAGTTTCCCTCTGGGGATGACCGTCGTCGCGGCGTCAAACAGGTAGTCCGTCGGATCCGCCGGCATCGCGAACGCGATCGGGTTGGTGCCGAGCATCGCCTGCCGCGCGAAGGTCGGTACCATGATGGCTTCGGTATTGGTCATACCGATTCCGACAAGATCCCTGTCCGACGCCATTTTCGCGTAATAACCCGCGATGCCGAAATGATTGGAATTGCGCACCGTCACCATGCCGATGCCCACTTTGCGCGCCTTTTCGATGGCAAGCTCCATCGCCCCGATGCCCACCAGCTGCCCCATCGCGTCGTGCGCGTCCAGCGTTGCCGATACCGGGGTCTCAAACACGGTTTCGCACTTCGCGTGCACATCCACCAGGCCCTCCGTGATTTCCCGGTCGTAGCGCACCAGGCGCTGGATGCCGTGAGATTCGATACCGCCCAGATCGGCCGCGAGCAGCACGTCGGTGATTTTTCCGCTCTCCTCCGCGGTGAATCCGTAGGATACAAAAAGCCTTTCACAGAAACTCTTTGCCGCTTCATACGGCATGCGCATATACCGCATCGTTATCCCTCCGTTTTCCTGTTCCGGTATCCGGACGCAGGCTTTCAAAACCGCGGTCCGGCAAAGCCGGGCCGAAAATCAGCACACCAGATACGCGCCGTCCACCGGGATCACGGCGCCGTTCACGTAATCGGACGCGTCCGAGGCCAGGAACACGCAGGGACCCGCCATATCCTCCGGTGTCCCCCACCTTCCGGCGGGGATCCGGGAAAGGATCGACGTTCTTCTCGCCTCATCCCGCAGCAGCGCGTCGTTCATATCCGTCACCATATAGCCCGGCGCGAGCGCGTTCACCTGAATGCCCTTCCCCGCCCAGGCGACCGCGAGCGCTTTCGTCAGCTGCGCTACGCCGCCCTTGCTGGCCGCGTAGGCCGGGATGCGCATGCCGCCGAAAAAGCTGATCATCGAGGCGACGTTGATGATCTTCCCTTTTCCCTGCTTCAGCATCACGCGGCCGGCAAGCTGGCTCAGTTCAAACACCGCGGTCAGATTGACCTCCAGCACCTCGTCCCAGTCCTCCATGGGGAAATCCTCGCATTCGTGCCGGCGCTGGATGCCCGCGCAGTTCACCAGGATGTCGATCCGTCCGCCCATCAGGGCAAGCGCACCGTCAAATCCCGCCCGCAGTGCGTCCCGGTCCGCAAGGTCCGCCTGTACAAAGGGATAAGCGCAGTTTTCCGGCTTTGTGCGGCTCAGGATCACCACTTCCGCGCCCGCGTCCGCAAGCCCCCTCGCCATCCCGGCCGCAAGCCCCCTGCCGCCGGTCACAAGCGCGTGCCGGCCCGTCAGATCAAAATCACGCTTCATTGACCAGCATCACCTTTCCGTGCACTTTTTCCGGCTCGTCATACAGCCGGAACGCCTCCCACGCCTCCGCCATCGGATACGTGCGGAAAATGAACGCCGGATCGAACCGCAGCTCACCCGTGGCGAAGAAATGCGCGGTCAGCTGCCATTCCCTGCCCGGGAAGGGCGCGGAATAACTCATCCAGCTGCCGGTCAGATGGAATTCCTTCCGGTTCATGTTTTCCCACTGCGCCGGCGTGAAGGTAATGGGGCTGTGCGGGGTCCCGATAAAGGTGACCTGGGATTTGTTCCCCGCGATTTCAAAACAGATCAGCCCGGTCTGCGGATTTCCGGCCGTCTCAAACACATGGTCAAACAGCGCGCCGTCCGTAATTTCAAGGGCCGCCGCTTTCCAGTCCGCCTCCCGCGTGTTCACGGTCACATCGGCGCCGAGACGTTTTGCCAGGGCAAGCCTGCTCTCGTCCACATCAAACACCGCCAGCTTCTTCGCGCCGAAGATCCGGGCCCACTGCGCGGTAAAAATGCCGATGGTGCCGCACCCGACCACCGCCGCCGTGCCGCCGCCGCGGTAATCCCCCTGAAAGAGGCCGTGCAGTGCCACCGTCGAGGGCTCGAACATCGCCGCCTGCGTATAGGGGATCGACGGATCATAGCGGATCACGTTTTTCTCCGGCACCGCCACGAAATCCGCGAAAGCACCCTGCTCCCGGCTTCCGATAAAGCTGTAATGCCGGCACAGGGAGAAATTGCCCTTCTGACAGTCCGCGCACCGCATGCACGGCAGGAGGGGCGCCGCGGTCACGGTATCCCCCGCGCGGACGCTCTTCACCTTTTCGCCTGCCGCCGCTACGTCCCCGCTGAACTCGTGTCCCAGCACGATCGGATAGAAATGCGCGCCCCGATGCAGCACCCGGGGCACATCGCTGCCGCAGATGCCCGCCGCGCGCACCCGGATCAGCACATCCTCCGGTCCGCATTCGGGCGTTTTCCAGTCGTCGTAACGCAAATCCCTGTTCTGAACCAGTACCGCTGCTTTCATCTTTTTTCCCTGCTTTCCGTCCGTTGTCAGGCGTCCGCCTTTCCGTCGCTGCCGCACACCCGGATCAGCGCGCACACCCTTCTCTTTACCGCTTCCCGCGCGCGTGAAAGGTATTTCTTCGGGTCAAAGCCCGCGTCTTCCTCAAGCGCTTGCCGTACGGCCGCGGTAAAGGTCTGCCGCAGATCCGTCGCGTAATTCACCTTGCAGATGCCGCGGCGGATGCATTCGCGCACCGTATCATCCGGCACGCCGCTCGTGCCGTGCAGCACCAGGGGCACCGGAGCGGCGTCGCGGATGGCACTCAGTCTGTCCAGATCCAGCTTCGGCTCCGCCCTGTACACCCCGTGCGCCGTGCCGATGGCAGGCGCGAAGCTTGCGATACCCGTCCTGCACACGAATTCCGCCGCCTGCTCCGGGTCGGTGTACGCGGCCCGTGCCGTCAGGGTATCTTCCTTTCCGCCCACCGTGCCGAGCTCCGCTTCGACAGGCACGGCGCCTGCCATCCCGACCACACGCAGCGTCAGCGCGATGTTTTCCTCAAAGGGCAGGCGGGATCCGTCGATCATGACGGACGTATAGCCCGCCGCAAGGCAGCGCCGCGCCAGTTCCGCCGAATCCCCGTGATCCAGGTGCAGCGCGGCCGGCACGGCTGCTTTTTCCGCCAGCGCCCGCACCATGCCCGCAAACACTTCCGGCGGCGCGTATCGGAGCGTGCCCGGCGTGGTCTGGATCATTACGGGAGCGCGCATTTCCTCCGCGGCCGCCAGGATGGCCTGCACCATTTCCATATTCTCCGCGTTGAACGCGCCTACGGCATAACCGCCCTGTCGCGCGGAGCGCAGCATGGCATCCGATTTTACAAATGGCATATGATATTCCTCATTCGACAAAGGTATAGCCCGCTTCTTCCACGGCCTTTTTAAGTTCCGCGTCGGCAACCGGCGCGTTCAGGGTCAGCACGGCGGTACCCTTCTCGTGGCTGGTCACGGCCGCGTCCACCTGGGGCAGCGCCTCCAGCGCCTTCTTCACGTGCATTTCGCAGTGCTGGCACATCATCCCTTCGATTTTGACCGTCTTTTCCATTTTCTTTTCCTCCTTCTGTTCCGTTTCTTCGTGTGTTTCCGGCGGCAGCTCCACGCTCTTCCGCGCAAGGGAAACGCGGGCTGCGCGGATATCGTACAGGTTCAGGCGCAGCGCGTTTGATACCACGCAGAAGCTTGACAGGCTCATGGCCGCAGCGCCGAACATCGGGTTCAGCTGCCATCCGAACAGGCTGATGAAGCAGCCCGCCGCCAGCGGGATGCCGATGCAGTTGTAAATGAACGCCCAGAAAAGGTTCTGGTGAATGTTCCGGAGGGTCAGCCGGCTCAGCCGCAGCGCGGCGGGCACATCCGACAGGCGGCTGTTCACCAGCACCACGTCCGCGGCGTCGATCGCCACGTCCGTGCCCGCTCCGATGGCCATGCCGGTATCCGCCCGCGTCAGTGCCGGCGCGTCGTTGATGCCGTCGCCCACCATCAGCACGCGGCCCGCTTCACGCAGCTGCCGCACCGCCGCTTCCTTGCCCTCCGGCAGCACGCCCGCGATCACGCGGTCCACCCCGGCCTGCCTGCCGATGACCTCCGCGGTGCGCGGATTGTCTCCGGTGAGCATGACCACCTTCAGCCCCAGCTCCTTCATTTCCCGCACGGCTCCGACGCTGTCGTCCTTCAGGGTATCCGCCGCCGCGATCAGGCCGAGCGGACGGGCGCCGAGGGCGAAATACATCACGGTTTTCCCTTCCCTCTCCAGCTTTTCCGCGTCGGCGCGCAGCGCCCGCGTGACGGGCACGTACTCCGCCTTTCCGCCCCGCGCTTCCTCCCCGCCGATCACGGCGCGCAGGCCTTTCCCCGGTATGGCTGTGAAATCCGAGGCCGGAAGCGGAGATACTTTCATCTTTTCCGCGTACGCGAGGACCGCCTTGGCCAGCGGATGCTCGCTGTTTTTCTCCAGCGCGGCGGCGACCCGAAGCAGTTCTTCCTCCGGTCCTTCCGCGCTTACATCCGTCACCGTCATTTCCCCGCGCGTGAGTGTGCCCGTTTTATCCAGCACCGCGATCTGCGTCCTGCCGCACTCCTCGAGTGACGCCGCGGTTTTGAACAGGATGCCGTTTTTCGCGCCGATGCCGTTCCCCACCATGATCGCCACCGGGGTCGCAAGGCCAAGCGCGCAGGGACAGGAAATCACCAGCACGCTCACCGCCCGCGCGATCGCGTACCCGCTTTCCTTCCCGAGCAGCAGCCACACCGCGAGCGTCACCAGCGCGGCCGCGATCACCGCCGGCACGAAAACGCCGCTCACCCTGTCCGCGGTTTTGGCGATCGGCGCTTTCGTCGCGGCCGCGTCCGACACCATGCGGATGATCTGGCTCAGCGTCGTATCCTCGCCCACGCGTTCCGCGCGGCAGCGCAGGAAACCGGACTGGTTCACCGTCGCGGCGGATACGCGGTCCCCTTCTTTTCTCTCCGCCGGCACGCTTTCCCCGGTCAGCGCGCTTTCGTTCACCGCGCTGTAACCCGAGAGCACCACGCCGTCCACCGGAATGTTCTCTCCCGGACGCACCAGAAAAATGTCCCCGACGCGCACCTCGTCGATGCCCACCGTGATTTCCCTGCCGTCCCGCTCGAGGCACGCGGTTTTCGCCTTCAGGCGCATCAGGCCTTTCAGCGCGTCCGTCGTGCGCCCTTTCGAGCGCGCTTCCAGCATTTTTCCCACCGTGATCAGGGTCAGGATCATCGCGGCGGATTCAAAATAGAAATCGTGCAGGTACGCCATCGCGCCCTGCATGTCCCCCCGCGCCTGCGCGCCTGTCAGCGCGAACAGCGCCCACAGGGAGTAGCCGAAGGAGGCCGCGCTTCCCAGCGCCACCAGCGTATCCATATTCGGGGCCCTGTGCAGCAGCGCCGAAAACCCGCTGATGAAAAAGCGCTGGTTGATCACCATTACAATGCCGGCCAGCAGCATCTGGCACAGCCCCAGCGCCGCCGGATTCCCGTGCAGGAAGGGGGGCAGGGGCCAGGACCACATCGTATGCCCCATCGAGATATACATCAGCACGGCCAGAAAGCCCAGCGACGCGAAAAGCCGCCTTTTCAGCTTCGGCGTCTCGGTATCCTTCAGTTCATCCGGCTCCGCCCGTTTCCCTTCGCCGCCCTTCGCCTGCGCGCCGTATCCCGCCTTTTCCACCGCGGCGATCACGTCAGCTTCGGACGCAGTGCCTTCCACCGCCATGGAATCGGTCAGCAGGCTCACCGCGCAGGACGAAACCCCCGGCACCTTTCCGACCGCCTTCTCCACCCTGGCCTGGCAGGCCGCACAGGTCATGCCCGTAACACGGTATTGCTTCATGCTTTCGCCTTTTCCAGGAATTTCCTGATCTCTTTTCTTTTTTCCGCGCCGCATTCCGCCAGCGGGAAGGAAACGCGCGTCGGGATATCGACGCCCGCCTCCGCCATCGCGCCCTTGACATTGGGGATGAACACGGTATCCAGGTTATAAATGGGCATCAGGGCATCCACCCGCTTCGCGCAGGCCTGCTGCGCAGCCTCGTCCCCGTCCCGGAACGCGCGCACCCAGTCGCGCAGCAGCGCGGGCATGATGTTGCTCAGGCCCCCGATCGCGCCGTCTCCGCCCGCGCGGATCACATCGGGCATAAAATTGTCATACCCGCAGAAAACCTCAAAATCCGGATACTCCGCCTGCACCGTGCGCACCACGTCCACGGTGTGTTCGGCGCTGCGCGCCGAATCCTTCAGACCGATGATGTTGTCATGCCGCCGCCGCAGCCGCAGCGCGAGCCCCGCGTCGATGTCGTGCACCGTCCGGTCCGGGTAATTGTACAGCATCAGCTTTCCGGGGATCTGCGGTGCCAGGCCGTCATAAAACCGGAACAGATCCTCCGGCGCGAGCTTCAGATACCAGGGGGAAATCACCGCCACGGCATCCGCGCCTTTTTCGAGCGCGTGCCGGGACAGGCGCAGCGTTTCCGCCGTATTCATCGATGCCGTGCCGATCAGCACCCGCATCCGGCCGTGAATATACGAAACGGCGTGCTCCGCCGTTTCGCGGCGCTCCGCTTCCGTCAGCGTGAAGAATTCCCCCATGCTGCCCAGCACCAGCACGCCGTCCATGCCGCCGCCGATCAGATGGTCATATACCTTTTCCTGGGCTTTCAGATCCACACTCCCGTCCGCTTTCAGACACGTCACGCACGGTGTGATATAGCTTGCCCGCGGATACCGTCTGTTATCCATCAAGGTTCCCTCCCTGCTTTCGGGCGCGTTTCCCGCCCCGCTTCCATACAGTATACCACAGGATAAGGGATGCGCAAAGCGGTTATTGATCATAAACTGAAGGCGTTTGCGTCCCAAGTTTTCGATAAGGGCGCAATTTCAGTTGAAATTGATGCATGGAAACGGTATAATCATCCCGAACTTACGGCATTTGTGCCCAAAGTAAGAGATGACCGCGGATGATGAAACGGGATCGTTATCTGAACCGGATGATTCACAATATGTCGGATGCATACCGCCGGCCGTATATCTCGTATGACATTTGAAAGGAGAACTCCTCATGAAAATCGTAAGCTTCAACCTCAAGTGCGCGAAAAGCGCCGACGACAACATGCAGAAGGAGCGCGAGCCGCGCGTCGCGGCTTTTCTGCTTCATCACCGTCCCGCGTCCGTCGGTTTTCAGGAAACGGAACCGTTCTGGCGCGAGCGGCTGGATCAGGTATTGACGGGATACCGCCGTGCGCAGCCCCAGCTGATGTTCAAAAACTACATCTACTATGACCCGGAGCAGGTCAGCCTGATCAACCACGGCGTGATCTGGCTGTCCGAAACACCGGACCTGCCCTCGCAGGGATACGGATCGAAATACTTCATTTCCGCGGGCTGGGCCGTCTTTGAATGCGCGGATACGAAGCGGCGCTACGCGCACATCAACACGCATCTGGACGCCTATAACGAGCCCATCCGGGAAAAGGAGATCGAAATGGTGCTCGATCTTGCCGACAGGTTCTCCGCGCAGGGGCTGCCCGTGGTCATGACCGGCGATTTCAATTCCCGGAAGGATTCGGTGATTTACGAAGCGGTGATGCGTCGCGGCTATCTGGACGCCAAATATCAAACGGAAGACACCGAGGAAACAGGCACCTTCAACGGTTTCGGCAAATATGACCCTCCCTATATGGGGCCGATCGACTATTTCTTCATCAATCCCGGGAAATTCGACGTGGCACGCTATTCCGTAAACGTGACCTGGGAAGGCGAATTCATGACCGACCACAACGTCATCATGCTCCAATGCGGCATCCGGGGCTGAGCGTGCCCGAAGGACTCCTTTTCCCCGCTGTATGACCGGGGCCGCCGCAGAATCAACCAGTCTTCCCTGCTTATAACAACCCGCAAATCACGAAAAAGCAGGTTCAGCCGACACACGTCCGTTTCGTACGGTTTTCGCAGCTAAACACGGGCCGGGGCTGCCGTAAGGCAGTCCCGGCCCGTATTCCTCTATGGTTTGCGGACGGCGCACGGACCGCCCGGATTCGTCACCGGCGGGGTCCGCCCCCCGGGATCCGGTCCTCGCACGGCACGCCCACCTGGCACTTGCCGCAGCCGTACCGGGGGTCGTATTTCTTT
>CADBNX010000486.1 GCA_902796115.1 uncultured Eubacteriales bacterium | reverse complement strand
TCTTTACCGCAGAGCATACATACCGGATGACCGTATCGCTTGTGCCAAAGGACGGGTATGAATTCCTGAATTATCAGGATGAAGGCTTTTCCGCGCTCTTCGGAAATGCGAGACCGGATGCGATCATCGATTGGGGAGACTGTGCAACCAATATCGGTTTGGCGCGGTCTTTTGCCCTGCCGGCGCGCATGCCGGGAGACGCGAACGCGGACGGGAAGGTGGATATGCGGGACGCACTGAGGGTGCTGCAGTATGTGGAAGGAAAGACCGGCGTCATCAGCCTGAATAACGCGGACGTGAACGGGGACGGCATGGCAACCATCAAGGACGCGCGGCTGATCGGGCAGTATGCCGCCGGGTGGAATGTGGTACTGAAGTAAGGGAACAGGCAATAGGGAACAGGGAAGAGGACCGCGCTGAAGCGCGGAGAGAAGAGAAAAGAGAGAAAAGAGAAGAGATCTCAGCTTGTTCCGATAGACGCGCTGCGGCGCACAGAGAAGAAGGAACAGAATCGCGCTGAAGCGTGGATGGCGTGCGGGGCACGCAGTGATGTTTTCTTCGGCAGTGATATTCCGTTGACGCGGAGCGATATATCCGCTTCGCATATATGATATATGCCTTCGGCATGTGATCAGAGTGAAAAAAGTTCTCTTGAGAGTCAGCCTCCGGACAGGCTGCCATCGGGGCAGCAGGCGGGAGTGCCGTTTTGACCGGGAGGAACACAGAATGAGCGGTATTGTATGGAAACAGAAAGACTTTTCGCTGGTGTTCGACGAGCCGTTTGTGTATGTGGATAATCAGGCCCGCGGACGCAGCGGCCATATGTCCCACGCAATGGCGGAATTCAGGGAGAACTGCGTGATCGACTTCAATTCAAACTGCTCCGCCGTGATCTGGGAAGGCCATATGCCTCATGGCGTGATCGAATACCGGATTTCACGCGACGCGGGGGATACCTGGGGCGAGGTGCGCACACTGCCTTATTCGGTGCAGGCGCTATATGACGGACTGTTCACCGTATCGGTTGAAAAAGCAGTCGCGGTGGACGGGCGCATTGTCGCGTTCTGCCTGCGCAACAGACCCTGCGGGTGCGAACCCTGGCGGACCGCTACCTGGATCTGCTCGGATGACGAGGGGGAAACGTGGTCCGAGCCGAAGGAGATAAGCGGATACCGCGGCCGGATCTACGACGCCCGGGTGAAAGACGGAAAGATCTACGTTCTGCTGCACTGCAACGACGCGCAGGTGACTTTTACCGGTAATGATCCGGAACATGTGTACAGGCTGTACGTCAGCGAGGACCGCGGCGGGAGCTTCCGGGAGATCGGCATCGTTCCCATTCCGGTACACGGACGCGGTTACGGCGCCATGATGTTCCGCCCGGACGGTTCGCTGGCTGTTTATGCCTACAATGTGCACGATGAGTGCCGCATGGACTGGGTGATCAGCCATGACAGAGGCGCGACGTTTTCCGGGAGCGGCAAATGCTTCCTGGATAAGCGCATCCGCAATCCGCAGATCTCCCTGCTTGACGGCACCTATGTGCTGCAGGGACGTGCCGGTGAAAAAGGCTTTGTGTTTTACAACTCGCAGAATGGGTTCGACTGGAGCGAAGGGCTGATGCTCAATACGGATAAGGGCCCGTGCTACTACTCCAACGGGATCGTGCTCAACGACCGCACCGGCGGCGGAAAGCGGCTGCTGGTACAGTATTCGGAAATTTACGAGCGCTGCTGCGTGAACGTGATGCATATGTGGATCCGGAAAAAACAGGGCAGCGAATAAAGACAAAACAAACCCGGGAGGGATAGGGAATGAAGGAAAGATGGACCAAAGAGCAGGCGAAGGCCTGGTATGACGGCCTTGCGTGGCTGCGCGGGTGCAATTTCATCGGCAGCGACTGCTGCAGCCGCATCGATATGTGGCAGTCCCATGGCCGTGAGGGGCATATGGAAACGGCAAAGCGCGAACTGAAGCTCTGCCGGGATATCGGCTTCAATACCATCCGCCTGATCGTGGAATTCGACGTATGGCTGCAGGAGCACGATTCCTTTATGGACGTGCTGGAGGAATATATCTCCATCGCCGCCGCATTCGGCCAGAGCGTCATGCTGTGCCTTGCGCACGAGGCCGTGATCTGCCGCGAGGAGAAGTACAAGCCCGCTCCCCTCGGGGAGCAGGCCTATGCCCTGGGATATCACCAGGGCCGCTGGCCGCTGACGCCGGAGCAGCGCGCGAAAAACCCCGTTCACGCGCTGGAACGGGAGGAGACTCGCGGCAAATACCTGGAAATGGTGCGTGAAATCGTGGAAAAATACGCGCGGGACCCGCGCGTGCTGTGCTGGAACGTGTACAATGAGCCGGGCATCGCCATCGGGGACCGCAGCATCCCGCTGCTGGACGCGCTGTTTGAAGAAATCCGCGCGTGCGATCCCGTTCAGCCGCTGTGCGCGGACGTGTGGCGCGGCTTCGACGAGAGCGGCGCGCCGGTTTCCGCTCCCTGCAGGCACGCGCTGGAGCTGTCCGACGTGATCAGCTTCCACAGCTACAAGCCCATCGAAAAAATGGTGCCGGATCTTGAAGCCCTGAGGTCTTCCGGCCGGCCCGTCCTGATCACGGAGTGGCTCAACCGCATCAACCACAGCGACGTGCGGGAGCTGTATCCGCTCTTTTACCTGGAGCGCATCGGCAATTACTGCTGGGGCTTTGTGGTGGGCAGAACGCAGACCAATGAACCCTGGGAAAGCCTGTGGGATCAGTATGAAAAGAACCCCGCCGTTCCCTATGACTTCACCAAATGGCAGCACGACCTGTTCCGTCCCAGCCTGCGGCCGTACGATCCGCGCGAACTGGAGATCATCAGGCGGTACAATGCGCTTGCCGCAGGGCGTGAGCATGAATAACGCGGGGAACAGCACCGCGTCCGTGATCAGGGAAGGGTATCCGTGCTTTTTCGGACCCGACGACAGGCTGCTTGCGGACAGGATCCCGGGCAGGAGGTTCCTTGCCGCCTCCGTCTCCGATCTTCCGACCGGAATCGCGGAAAGAAGGGTGATTCATCGGCCTGACGGCGCGTTTGGCTTCCTGCATGAAGCGGCGATCACGGAATTTGACGGAACCCTGTTTGCTTCATGGTACAATTGCCCGGTCCGGGAACTTGCCGGATACACGCCGATACGGGAGCGACGCTCCGGTGACGGCGGCAGGACATGGAGCGAAGCTACGACCGTCTGCGCGGACAAAAGCGGCCGGATCATGTACTGCCCGCCGGTATACGGAACATGCGGAGGCAAACTGTATCTGTTTGTCAATCAGATGACGGCTCCCGATCATATCCATTCCCTGGATTTGTACGTGCTGGGCGGGGACGGAAAATTCGGGTTTCTGCGGTCGTGCCCGATCCCCTTCAAGCTCAACACCAACGCCGTGAAGCTGAAAAACGGAAAATGGATGCTTCCCGGCAGAATCGGGGAGCCGGACGGCTTTCCGAATACCCCTGCCGTGCTGCTTTCGGAAGGCGAAGCGCTTGACGGCGAATGGCGGGTCGTGAAGATCGCCGAAAACGGCGTGCTTCCGGACGGGCAGAGTCTTGTTCATCCCGAGATAACGGCGATCCGATCCGGCGGTTCGATCTGGATGTTCTGCCGCGACGATCGGAGGAGAGTGCCGCTGGTTTATCTGTCGACGGATCAGGGGGAAAGCTGGAGCGGCGTCATGGGTCACGATATTCCCTGTGTGCCGTCGAAAATCTATACCGGCACACTTCGCGGCGGACGGCATTACCTGATCGCGAACATCGATCATGCTGACCGTTCGCGTCTTGCCGTCTATTTCACCGACGGGGACGAACCCGTGTTCACAAAGCGGCTGATCCCGTACGACGCGCGGGAACACGGCATACCCGGGACCGGGGCCAGCCACTATCCCGCCGCGTGCGAAGCGGACGGGAAGCTGTATGTCATCGCGACGCTGAACTTTGAAACCGCCTCCCGGCGCGGGGCAGTGCTCTATACGATCGATACGGACCGGATCTGACCCCGGCTTACCCGTGTGATTTTCGGCTTTGGGAGGAATGCCCTATGAGAAGGACCTATACGGAACCCGCAAGAGAAATCCCCGTGATCGGAGAAACGGATGTACTGGTGGCCGGTTCGGGACCGGCGGGTTTTTCCGCAGCCGTCTGTGCCGCGCGGAACGGTGCGAAGACCATGCTGGTGGAAGCGCTCGGCAACGCGGGCGGCATTGCGACGTCCGGCATGATGAGCCATTTCACCGGTTCTGTTACCAGCGCTTTCTATGAAGAACTTCTGCAGCGCATGGCCCGGCGGAATGAAGGAGAACAGCGCGGAAGGCGCACGGTCACAATCGATCCGGAGCAGCTGAAAACC
>CADBNX010000485.1 GCA_902796115.1 uncultured Eubacteriales bacterium | reverse complement strand
CGGAAATCCTGCGGTCTCTGGAGAGCCTCGGCATCGATGACGGGGAACTGAAGGCAAAAATCGGGAGCGCTGGCAGCGCGACGGAACTGGAGGATCTGTACCGTCCCTACCGTCCCAAACGGCGCACCCGCGCATCGGCGGCACGGGAACGGGGACTGGAAAAGCTCGCGGATGCCATGTGCCTGAACGTGAAAAATACGCCGCCCAGGGAACTGGCCGAACCGTTCGTCGATCCGGAGAAAGAGATCCCGGATCCAGAAAGCGCGCTTGCGGGTGCGCGGGACATCATCGCGGAACGGATCAGCGACGATGCCGAACTGCGCGCCCGGCTGCGCCGGGTGTGCCGTGAAAGCGGAGTGATCCGTGTGAAAGCCGCGGATGACGAGCCGGGTGTGTATGAAATGTACGCGGATTACCGTGACCAGCCGCTGCGGATGCCCACACACCGCATCCTTGCGATGAACCGCGGGGAAAAGGAAGGAAAACTGAAGGTCGGTTTTGAAGCGGACGAGGAGAGGATCCTGCGCCTGATCACGGAAAAGTGGGGGATTGCGGGCGCTTCGGCGGAACAGATTTCCCTCAGCTGCGCCGATGCCTGGGACAGACTGCTGCGTCCAAGCCTCGAGCGGGATATCCGGAATGAAATGACGGAACGCGCGGAAGAAGCGGCCATACAGGTATTTTCGGACAATCTGTATCATTTGCTGATGCAGCCGCCCATCCGCGGCAAAATCACGCTGGGCGTCGATCCGGGTTTCCGGACGGGATGCAAGCTTGCGGTGATCGACGAAAACGGCGCGGTGCTCGATACGGGCGTCGGATACTTTACGCTGCCGGGGATGGAAGAAAGAAAACGGAAAGCCGCGGAATGGATCATCGGCCGGGCGAAGAAGTACGGGATCAGCGCCATCGCGATCGGAAACGGAACGGCGTCCCGGGAAAGCGAGCAGTTTATCGTTTCCCTGCTTCCGCAGATGCCCGGGGTCTCTTATATGATCGTCAGTGAAGCGGGCGCCAGCGTATATTCGGCGTCAAAGCTCGGCGCGGAAGAATTTCCGGAATATGACGTGAGCCTGCGCAGCGCGGTATCGATCGCGCGCAGGATGCAGGATCCGCTTGCGGAGCTGGTGAAGATCGATCCGAAATCCATCGGGGTAGGGCAGTATCAGCACGATATGAATGAAAAATCGCTCAGCCATGCCCTGTGCGGCGTGGTGGAGAAATGCGTCAACAGCGTAGGCGTCGAGGTGGGCACTGCGTCCGCATCTCTGCTTTCCCATGTGGCGGGCATCGGTCCCGCGCTGGCCGCGAATATCGTGAAATATCGGAAAGAAAACGGAATCGCTTCACGCGCCGAACTGAAAAAGGTGCCCAAGCTCGGCGCCAAAGCGTTTGAGCAGTGCGCGGGATTTCTGCGCGTCCGCGATTCGCGGGAACCGCTCGACGCGACCGCGGTCCATCCCGAAAGCTATCAGGCGGCTCGTGGTGTGCTCGCAGTCCTGCACGGGGATCTGAAACGGGGTGCCTGTCCCGGGCTGAAGGAGAAGGCCGCGGCATACGGTTTTTCCCGCCTGGCCGCGGAAGCGGGGATCGGGGAAATGACGCTGAAGGATATCCTGGAAGAAATGGAGAAGCCGGGCCGTGATCCCCGTGACGAACTCCCCGCGCCGCTGCTGCGGCGGGACGTGATGTCCATGGAAGATCTGAAGCCCGGGATGAAACTGAAGGGGACCGTGCGCAATGTGGTGGATTTCGGCGCGTTCGTCGATATCGGCGTTCATCAGGACGGGTTGGTTCATATCAGCCGGATGAGCAGAAGCTATATCCGTCATCCGTCGGAAGCCGTGAAAAACGGGGACGTAGTGGATGTCTGGATCCTGGAGACGGATATGAAAAGAAAGCGGATCTCACTGACGATGATCCCGCCGGAAGCATAAATGTTTCACGTGAAACAATAAAGAACCGGGCCCTGTGTTTCACGTGAAACATGGGGCCCGGTTCTTTGGTCTCAGGGTTCCAGAAAAGGCCGTTTGAAATCGAAGACGCGGGTGAGTACGGCGCGCAGCTTCGCTCTCCGGGGAACTGCCGAACACGCCTTGCGGTACAGGTTCCGTGCGTCCGGTTCGCTGCCCTTCTGCCCTCGGCTGTAGATCATACCGGCGATCGCCTCAAAATGGGATTCCGGGATCTGCGGAAACACGGCGGCCGCCCGTTTTCCGAATTCGAGCCAGGTTTCCGTACCGCTTTTTTCAAGGCCCGCGGCGCGCAGGACGCGGACGGACGCGGCGTACAGGATCAGCGCGGCTTTTTCCGGATGGCGCCGGGCCCGTCTTTCCGGATCACTTTGCCGGATTCGGAAGAGCAGGAGCAGGAGCAGAACAAGCAGGATCGCAAAAAACGGCAGAGAGGAAGCCGCGTTTTGCCGATCGCGGGCGGATGGGTCGGGGGAAACGTTCGTTTCAGGTTCCGGGGTAGGCGTTGTTTCCGCTTCTTCCGGCTCCCGGTCGGGGTCCTCATCCGGGTTTTCAGCTTCGCTGCCTTCGTTCGGCGCGGAGGGGGTCGGCGTCGGTGTGGGAGAGGGAGTGGGCGACGGAGCCGTGTCCGATTCCTGCCGCCTGTCGTTTCCCCCGCCGTTTTCGCCGGCATCGCCCCCGTCGCCGGGTGTCGCGTCCAGCGTCATCCATCCGAAACCGTTCATGTAGATCTCCGTCCAGGCGTGTGCGTTTTTTCCGGTGACGGTGCATTGTCCGTTTTCATCGGTCTGTGCGGTGTAGCCTGCCACATAGCGCGCGGGGATGCCCGCGATCCTGCAGAGCAGCGTCATGGCCGTCGCGAAATAGGTGCAGTATCCTTCGCGGGAAAAGAGCAGGAAATAGGCGGCAAAATCCGTGTTTTCGGGCGGCTCCTCCACGTCCAGTCTGTAAGCGCAGTTTTCCCTCAGCCAGTCGCGAATGGCCTGTGCCCGTCGATAAGGGTCCGTGATGCCGGAAGTGATTTCCGCCGCCAGCGCGCGCACCTCGCTCTGAATATGCTCAGGCACCGCGGTATAGGGTTCCAGTTCGCCGGCCCTGTCGTCCTTTTTTTCTTTTCCCTGCGCGATCAGGCGTTCCGTTTCGGGATCGGACGGGTCCAGGCGAAGATACGTCGCTTCGTACACATCGCCGCGTTCAAGTTCACGGGTGATAAAGAGTTCGCTTCCCTCGTTGAAGTACGGCACCATCCGTTCGCCTTCCCCCCGCCAGGACAGGAGGCGCTGGGGCACAAACACGGTCGTGGTGTCATGGCGCAGCATGCGGACCCGTACGTGCGAGGGAGACGCCTGCACGCGGTTCATGTCAAAGATCCTGTCGCGGAAAGCGCTTGTAAAAGGATTGGCAAACAGCCTTCGGCTTACGGACAGGGTATCGATCCATGTGAGGCCCGTGTAGGTGCTGTAGACGGCGCCGCGCAGATATATCTTCTGCCGTGCCTCACCCGAAATCTCCATGACGGGCGTGCCGGAAGGTTCGGCCGGGCCTCCCAGCCGGTTTCCGAGCGGCTGAAAGCCCGTCGTGATCAGGGAAAAAGCGGTGCGCTCCCGGTTGAAGGACAGGTAGTCTTCCGAATAATCGCGCAGGGTCCGGGCCGCCTTTTCAAGTGCGGGCTGCACAGGCAGCGCACGCGGCAGGACAAAGAAGGCGCTGAGTGCAAGCACGGCCGCGATAAGAAGGGCGCTCAGTTTTTTTCCGGACCGACCGGACAGGATGATCAGGGTCCCGGCGGTTACCGGGATCAGAAACGGGAGCATTTCGCTTTCCTGCGCGGCAAGGAAGGGGGGAATGCAAAAGATCGCCGCGCAGATCACGGTAAGGGGAAAGACCGCATCGCGCGTATACAGACAGGAAAGCATCGAAAGAAAAACGCTTAGCAGACACAGCGCTTCGGTCTGGTAAAGCAGGAGTCCTCCGTCCGCGCCGCGCATCCGCAGCAGGGCGGCCTTCGCCGCCTGTACACAGCTGACGGCGGCGGGAAGACGCAGCGCGGCGGCCGCTGCCGCCGCGAGAAAAGGCAGCGCCAGTGCGGCAAGCTTCTTCCATCCGTGCAGCAGACAGTCCGCCGCGCTCAGATACAGACAGGCGGCAAGGCAGCTGAGGATCACGGCTGTGCTGTTTTGGATCTGCAGCGCGTAGGACGCAAGCAGGGTCTGCCCCGCCGCGATCAGCGCGGCGGATGCCGTATGCCACAGGATACTCCTGATTTTTTCAATGGAAAGTATGTTCTTCTGATGCATTTCGGCTCCCGCGCCGTCAGGGCGTCACAAAACAGACCTGGATGTAATAGTTCTGCAGCCGTTCCACAAGCGGGTCTTTTTCCGCTTCCTCCGGCTGAAAGGTGAGAAGGTAAAGCCGTACATTGGGACCGGCCCTGCGGATCCTGCCCGCCGTATCGACGGATTCCGCCGTGAGTTCCGTGGTGATCAGGATCACCGCGCCGGCTTTCCGGATATGGCCCGATTCCACACGGAGCACGTCCGGAAACAGATTGTCCTTTTCAAATCTTTGCCGTGCAAGCATTTCCTGCAGCAGGGGCAGTCTGTCCTCCCGGTCGGAAACAAATTCCGCGGAGCCTTCTCCGTAAAGGGGAATCCGCACGGGACAGCCGCCGCGAAGCTGAACCTGAGCCGCGGTCAGACAGGTCTCGCAAAGGGTATCCCGCATTTCCGCGGCGTTTTCCGGATCCCCGGCCGGAACAAGCGGAGCGGAAGGATCCATCAGGATCAGGGTATCCGGAGGAGACGGCGTCTCAAACCGACGCACCACCAGTTCCCTTCGCTGGGAGGAAAGTTTCCAGTGGATGCGCTTCAGGGCGTCGCCCGGCATATAGGCACGCACGTCCTCGGGGGAAGCGTAATCCTCCCTGGCACGGTTTTGCGTTTTTTCTCCGTTTTCGCCGAGGCTGTCCGTGCGCGCAAGCTCGAAAGGAACGGGAAGCACCGTGATGCCGCCGTTTCCGGCGGGCCGGACCCGCACGCGGAAAAGGCCGAACAGATCCTCGAGGATGATTCTTTCCGCCGCAAAGGAAAAAACGCCGACATGGGACGCGGGCAGCGATATTTCCGTCGTCTCCTTACGGAAAGGCGCGATCGCAAAAGACGCGGCATAGTGCCCGGAACCGAACGAAATCTCGGCCCGCGCGGCGGAGACGGGAAGCGGACAGCGGTGTACGGTCTCAAGGGTCATGGCTGCGTTTTCTCCGCGCAGCACCTTGTGCTTTTCACAGGAATACGCCGCGCGCAGCGTTCCTTTCAGCAGCAGCGCGGTAAGCATGGAATACAGATAGGTGACCGCGAACGCCGCGAACAGAAAATAATACGCGGGCGCGCCGGTCGCGAGCGCGCAGCAGAGCAGCAGTGCCGGAAAAGGAAGCAGCAGCGCGCCGCGCCGGGTCATCGCCTGCCTCCCGGAACCGGTACGGACTGGATCAGCGCGTTCAGTACGCTCAGCGGCGACGTGTTTTTCATTCTTGCTTCCGGAGTCAGGATGAAACGGTGGCAGAGTACGGAAGGCGCCATTTTGCGGATGTCGTCCGGAAGCACGTAATCACGGCCCGCGAGCATTGCGCACGCCTGCGCGGCCCGCAGCAGCGCGATGCCGCCCCGCGGGCTTACACCGAGCTGCAGGCTGGGGCTGCTGCGGGTGGCCGATACGAGCCGGGCAACGTAGGAACGCGCTTCCGGGCTGGTGTAGATTTCACCTACCTGGTGCTGCATGGAGAGGATTTCCTGCGTGCCGCAGACGGCGCCGAGGGTTTTCAGCGGGGATGTGTTCCCGGTGTAGCGCTCCAGCAGATCGATTTCTTCCTCTACGGAGGGATAACCGATGCTGATTTTCAGCATAAAGCGGTCCATCTGCGCTTCCGGCAGCGGGTAGGTGCCCACAAAATCCACCGGATTCTGCGTGGCCATCACCATAAAGGGCTTTGGCAGCGGATGCGTCACGCCGTCCAGCGTTACCTGACCTTCCTCCATGACTTCCAGCAGCGCGCTCTGGGTTTTCGGGGAAGTGCGGTTGATTTCGTCCGCGAGCACGATCTGGCTCATGACGGCACCCGGCTTGAATTCCATTTCGCCGCTTTTCATGTTGATCATCGTGAATCCGGTCACATCCGCGGGGGTCACGTCGGGCGTGAACTGAATGCGCTTGAAGGAACACTGCAGGGAGCGGGCCAGCGCGGACGCGAGGGTCGTCTTGCCGACGCCCGGCACATCCTCGATCAGCACATGGCCGCGGCAAAGCAGCGCGATCAGCATCAGTTCGATCACTTCATCCTTGCCTACGATCGCCTGATGGATGTTTTCCCTGAGCGCGTGAACCAGCGGGATCGGCTGGGCGGGCGTAAAGGCCGCGAAATTGCTCTGTGTCATGTCATTCGTTCCGTTTCTGATGATTTGTCCCGTTTTTGCGCGACCGCCGGCAAGGGACATCCCAGCCGCACTCTGTATGAAAACGGTTCGGAAAGGAATTTTCTTGCGGATTTGCGGACGGAAACCGCGTTTTCCGGAAACGGCCCGTCCGTTACGCGTGTATCATACCTCTTTTGAGGCCGCTTTTCAAGCCGCAGCGCATCCGTTGACAAATCCGCCCTTTCAGATGATAATAACGTGAGCCCGGGGAAATCCCGGACCGAAGCACAGAGGGAGGGGTATACCGTGCGTGAGAGATCCATGTTATTCCGCGGAGCGCCGTTTTTGATTCTGCTGTTCCTGCCGATCCTGATGATGTGCTTTTCCGCCTGCGCTTCGGCGGAGATCGACAGCATCGCCGTTTCCGTAACGCCGCCTGCCGTCGGTCAGGCACCGTATTATTCCGCCTCGGCGGACGGGGCGGATTATGAAATCTACATCAGTTCGGCCGGCGGCTATCGGGACGGGGTCTACTGGTATGACAGCACCTCCGGGACCAGGGATTTTTCCGCGTTTGAGGCCGGCCATATTTATTATGTGCAGGTCCTGGTAAAGACGTCGGAGGAAAACGCCTTTTCTCCGGATCTGAAAGCCACGGTGAACGGGGAAGAGGCGAAAATCGATTCCAATGCGTTCCCGAACAACGCGGACAGGTATACAGCGGTACGGCTCTATTTTTATACGCTTGCCAATATCGACAGCGTGACGGTCGGCGGTTTTGAACTGCCGTTAAGCGGCGCGGCGCCCGATTATGACCTGAGCGCGGGGGATGAACAGTCCCGGTACAGGATCTACGATTACACCAGCGGCAGCTGGAAAAGCGGCGTTTCCTGGTATGACGTGACGGAAAAGCGGGTGCTTGGAGAGGACGAAACCTTTACCGGCGGGCACAGTTATCAGATCAGCATCGTCCTGAAGGCGGAGGACGGCAATCTGTTTGCCAATGACGGCACCGCTCCGACCGTCGCGGCGCAGCTTGTCAGCGATACGCGCACGGATTCCGTGAGCGTGTACAACCCGTTTCCGAATACCGCGGGCGGGTATGCCCGGTTTGCGGGACTGAAAAAAACCTATGCGGCTTCCTGCCGGATCTCGTTTGTTTCAAACGGCGGCAGCGAGATACCCGAGTGCTTTGCCGCGCCGGGGAAGATGACTTTTCCGCCCGATCCGGAAAAGGAAGGACTGCGTTTTCAGGGCTGGTATACGGACGCCGCGCTGACGGAAGCGTTCCCGTCAGGCGCCTCCGTCCGCGCGGATACGGTCTTTTATGCGGCGTGGGGCGGGAAGCTGGAGATCTACGCGTTTGATCTGACCTCCAGCGACATCTACCGCGGCGGCACGTTCACCGTAAACGGAGGCGAAGAAAAGGACTGGGAGGAACTTTCCTTTGCCGAGGGAGATATCCTGGCGCTGGAAGCGAAACCCCTTGACGGATACAGCTTCGCGGGGTGGAAGGACAGCGCTTCGGACGCGTATCTGAGCACGGAGACGTCTTTTGCCTATACGGTCACCCGTGAGCATACGCTCTACTGCGTCTTTGAGAAGATCCCCGAGCGCCTCGCCGGGGACGCGGACGGGAACGGAGAGACGGATGCGCTCGACGCGCTGCTCGTGCTGCGGATGTGCAGCGGGCAGACGGTGGAGCCTGACATGCAGAACGCGGATGTCAACGCGGATGAAACGGTCGATGAGAGGGACGCGATGCTGATCCTTCAATACGACAGCGGCTGGGACGTAACGCTCAAATAAAGCTTGCAAAACCCGCCGGAAACGGTATAATAGTGCCGTCCGGTCGGAAATTGATTTACGGAGGGTAATTATGGGAAAAGTATTGGTTGAAACGTCCGCACGCCATGTGCATGTGACAAAGGAAGATCTGGAAACCCTGTTCGGCGCGGGATATGAGCTTCACGTCAAGAAAATGCTCAGCCAGCCCGGCCAGTTTGCCAGCGAGGAGCGGGTGGATGTGGTCGGTCCGAAGCGCACGCTGAGCGGTGTGAGCATTCTCGGTCCCATTCGCAAAGCCACGCAGGTGGAGCTGTCCCTGACCGACGCGCGTTCCATCGGCTGCACGGCGCCGGTGCGCGAGTCCGGCGATCTGGCCGGCAGCGGAGCGTGCAGGCTTGTCGGCCCGAAGGGTGAGGTGGAAGTCAGGGAAGGCGTCATCGCCGCGAAGCGCCATATCCATATGACGCCGAAGGACGCCGCGGAATTCGGCGTGAAGGACAAGGACGAAGTCATGGTCAAGATCCCTTCCGAGGGACGTGCGCTGGTGTTTGACGATGTCGTGGTCCGCGTCAGCGAGAATTTCTCCCTGGCCATGCATATCGACACGGATGAATCCAACGCTGCCTGTGCCGCTCCGGGCGCAATGGGAGAAGTAATCCTGAAGTAAACGGCTTCATGACGCGCGAAAACTTTGACATCCGAATGCAGGAGATCATCCGGAGGCTGCCCGAAGGGCAGCCTGTCCGGATGCTTTTGCATTCCTGCTGCGGGCCCTGCTCCAGCGCAGTGCTCGAGCGCCTGTGTCCTGTTTTTGACGTCACGGTGTTTTACTATGATCCGAACATCCATCCCCGTGCGGAATACGAACGCCGTGCCGCGGAGCAGGCGCGCCTGCTGGAAGAGATGCGGCCTGCGGGCAGGCGGGTGGCGCTTCTCGCGGGAGAGTATGACGACGGTGCCTGGTTTGAGGCGGTGCGCGGGCTGGAATCGGAAAAGGAAGGCGGCGAGCGCTGCAGGATCTGTTTCCGGATGCGGCTGGAGCGCACGGCGCGCGCGGCGAAGAGCGGCGGGTTCGATTTTTTCACGACGACGCTTACGGTCAGCCCCCATAAAAACGCGCCGGTCATCAACGAGGAAGGCTATCGGGCTTCCCGGATCTGGGAAGTGCCCTATCTGCCGGCCGATTTCAAAAAACGCGGCGGCTATCAGCGGTCGCTGGAATTGAGCCGCTTCTTCGGGCTCTACCGGCAGAACTACTGCGGCTGCGTCTATTCGGAAAGAGAGAGGGAAGAAATATGTCAACTCAGCACAATTCAGCCAACCCCGGAGATTTTGCACCGACAGTCCTGATGCCGGGCGATCCCCTGCGGGCGAAATTCATTGCGGAAACCTACTTTACCGCACCGAAACTTGTCAACAACCTGCGCGGGATCCAGGGCTATACCGGAACCTATCACGGCAAACCGGTGTCTGTCATGGCATCCGGCATGGGCATGCCGTCCATCGGGATCTATTCCCATGAGCTTTACAATCATTACGGTGTGGAAAAAATCATCCGCGTCGGAAGCGCCGGCTCCAT
>CADBNX010000484.1 GCA_902796115.1 uncultured Eubacteriales bacterium | reverse complement strand
GAGAGAGAGGGATTCGAACCCCCGGTGCCTTTCAGCATCACTGGTTTTCAAGACCAGCGCCATCAACCGCTCGGCCATCTCTCCGTAACCATGACGGCCTCAAAAGCATTGATACTATAGCACATCGGAAGCGTACTGTCAATCTTTTTTTCCGAATTTGGAAAATGAACAGGAATCAGAAAAAGAAAATCAGGATTTTCCGAACACACGACGCTTCGGCGGATCCGGAGAAAACGCGATCCGGTTGATTTCGTTCTTCAAAGCAGTGCAGATGCGTTCTTTCTCTTCCGCGCCGACAGCATCCGGATCGTAACGGACAGAGGTGCCGAAGGTGATGCGTTTGCGCTGTTTATCAGCGTAGACCGGTATGAATTGACAGCACTTTCCGGTACGGCTCCGGAATAGCTGGGCGATGGTAACGAAGCCGGTAAAGAAATCGCTGACTCCTTCCTGCGCGTAAACGCCGCTTTCGGAAGTACTTGAATCCTCGGGAAAGATCAGGATATTATCTCCGGCCTCCATCGCGTCGGTCGTGGCCCGGAAGGTATTCATCAGCCCCCGCGTGGAACCGTGATATACGGGAATGGCTTCGATGACCCGCATGACCCAGGCGTCAAATTGGGTAAAAATGTGATCGATCAGCCAGATTTTCATGCGCCGCGGCAGCGGAAAACCCGCTACGAAGCTGGACGCCTTCATGTAATTGGATATGGTTTTTTCTTCCATCATTTCACTGGTGGTCCAGGTGCGGAACGGATAGGGGATATGGATATTGGTGATGAGCGGCCCGTAAACTTCCCCGTGATTGCAGACAAATACACAGGGAATATCCGGATCAAAATGAAGGTTTTCCCTGCCGCAGAGTCGATGCGGGAAAAGCAGGCGCAGTACAAAAATCAGGACCCTGTACAGGAATTCGCGGTAACTCTTCTGCAGGATGAAGCTTTCAAGCTGCCGGCGAAGCGGTTTGTTCTCTTCCCCTTTTTGCCGAAGCGTCAGATAACGCTCCAGCTTGCAGATACGGCGCAGCGTCAGCGGATAGCGCAGGGTGAATACAATGGATAAAAGGACAAACAGAATCGCAGGCAGAAGGAACAGAAGGCTGTTGAGCGGTACGGCGGAGAGCCCCTGACGCATCCGCCCGTACAGTATCAGAGAGGCAAGAGAAAGCAGCGTCAGCGCAATGGAACAGCCTGTCAGGACGGAAAGAGAGGCATCAGCCGCTGAGGCAGGCTGCCGCGAATCCTTTGTTTGTGTACAGGCAAATAAGACAGCCTCCGAATGAACGGTTTCAAGCCTCTCAAGGGCACGGGTGCTGAAAGCCGCGCCGGACGCACAGAGAATCATCGGAAGCGTGCTGACTGCGGGAGGAATTGACACGCTGCAAAGCAGAAGACCCGCAAGCGCAGTCAGAAAACCGAGCAGAAGAAGATTGCCAGGGTCATGCCTGGTTTTATCACTCCGGCTCAGAAAACTCTCCGCTGCCGAAACCGACAGATACAGGAAAAGAACGAACACAAGCACGCTGAGCGGAGACACGCTCTTTGTATCAAAGTGGATCCCGGCCGCGAGAATCAGCGGAAGCGCCGCGGAAGCGACGGCTGCAAGACGCGAAAAGGCACGGCAGGCCGGCGCGTTTTGAGACAGCGCGGGTCCGGCGGGCGCCTGCGCATCGGCCAACGCGGGAATCCGTTCACCGGTGCGGCGGGATTCGTTGATATCAAGCAATACGCCGATCAGGTATCCGACGATGCAGTAGAGCAGACGCTCTTTCAGGTCGATCAGGAGCAGGAAGAATACGGGCAGGATGCACCATACCGGATGCGGATGAGCAAAAGAGCGGGACGGCGCTTCGGGATCGTTCCGGGCGGATATGATACGATACTGCCGCAGACAGAGCAGGAAGGAAAACGGCAGCATGGGCCAGACGGATTTCAGGCTGTTCATTCGCAGAATGGCAAGCAGTCCCAGAACAAGCGCGCTCCAGACTGTCAGGAAGGAGTGCCGGTCTTCTTTTTTGCTGATCTCCGCGAGGGACTGACGCAGCCGCCGCGCACGAATCAGAAGGGTGCTGAGCAGGAAAAGAACGCCTCCCATGAATGGATTGCCTGTCACGGTTTCATGGAGCAGCATACAGTAAATGAAATGATAGAGCGGTGAAACCGAAAAATTCCGCAGGGAGATCACTTTATTCTTTTCAGCGGCAAGATTCGCTTCCATTCGGATCAATTCCCTCCTTTCGGCAATGAACCGCGGAAAGAGGTCCATTCATCATCGCTGGATACGGTGATGACTCCTCCTGCGCGGTTGATGATGGAGCGGGTGATATAGAGCCCCATTCCGCGTCCCTTGCCTTTTCCGGAAAAACCCGCTTCAAAAATCGTTTCAAGATATTTTTGCGGGATACGGGGGCCGTTGTTGCCTACGGTAAAACGGAATGCTTTTTCGTCTTCATCGAGTGCCACCGTGATTCTCGAATGATGACTGTGAAGAAGCGCATCCCTTGCGTTATCGATCAGGTTGGAGAGAACCCGGCATATTTCCCAGCTTTCAAGCGGCAAATCCTTCCATGTGCCCCTTACATCAACAGAGAGAAGGATGCCGTCTTTTTCACATTCGTTCTGTTTGGCCATCAGAAGCGCATTGATCGGCGGGTTTGCGGTTTTCAGATGCTGGCCGAGCGCCGTGACATCTCCGATGACACCGCGGATATAGCGCATCGCTTCACTGCTCTCACCGATCTCCATCAGCCCGTAAACCACCTGAAGGTGATTGAGATAATCATGCCGCTGAGAACGCAGTGAACGGTTCAGCGCGCCCATCTGGGTTACGGTTTCATCCAGCCCGCGCACTTCCAGCATCATTCTGCGGGTATGCATGGCTTCACGTACGTCGGCAATCGCGCCGATGGTGACAACAAAAGTCAGAAAAACAACGGAAAAACGGCCCATGGCACCGGAAATCCCCTCACCGGATATCAGGATATACAACAGAAGGGACACCGCGACAAGAATCTGCAGCAGATTGATCAGAATCGCGATCAGGGAAATCTTTCCGACATTTGCGTCCTGTACTGAGGGCATTTTCATGAACGATGCATTACCTCCGGAGAATTCAGGCAGAGCCTTTTATCTTTACATTCGCTCCGCCGTAGGCAAGGATCAGTTTATCGCGCGCAAGCTGCGCATCCTGCTGCCAGAATTCGCGGCTGCAGAGCCGCAGCGTATGCGTTTCCCGCATCTGAACGTATACGGGGATTCCGCCGCGCGGAAGCCCGGCCAGCGCGTTCTCAAGCCTGCCTGCCTGGCTTTCCGTCAGATGCAGATAGATTCTTACAGGTGATTTTCTGGCTTCTTCCGCTGCATGCAGGTCTTCAGGCGGAAGTTCCGGCTCCTCCCGCACCGGATCCTTATTCAGGACCGGGAGAAGCGCAAGAGCCTGCTTCAGATCATCCACGTTTTCCACAAGCAGCTTCGGATCTTCATCCTCACGGATGGAGAGCCTGCCGGAAAGAAGGACCATACTGTCCTCGCGCAGTTGGTGTCCGATGCGCTGATAGTTCTTCGGAAATACCAGCCCTTCCACCTGTCCCGTCAGATCCTCAAGCGTGACAAATCCCATCAGATCTCCTTTTTTGGTAGCGCGGGAACGGGAAGAAACCAGGATCCCGCCCATCGTGACGCGCCTGCCGTCTTCGGAGAGGCCTTTGTCTTCACGTTCTGAAAGTTCACGAAGGAACGCCGTGCTGATTTCAAGCCGATCCAGCAGCTCCGAGACTTCATCCAGCGGATGACCGGAAATGTATACACCGGTCATTTCCTTTTCCATATTCAGCAGTTCCTTCTTGGGGTATTCCGGGATATCGGGGAGCACCGGCCGGGTGGACTGAAGAAACTCGGCGCCGGCGTCCAGATCGAAAAGGGACACCTGACTGGACGCTGAACTTTTCTGGAGGCTTGCTTCCGCGTCGATCGCCTGCTCATACACCCGCAGCAGCTGAGAACGCTTTGCGCCTGAATAATCAAAACATCCGGCCCGGATCAGGCTTTCAAGCGCACGTTTGTTTACATCCTCGTGGGCGATCCGATGGCAGAAATCAAACAGGTCTTCGAACGCACCGTTTTGAGTGCGCTCCCGAACAATCGCATCCACGACACCGTCCCCGACATTTTTGACGCCGCTCATGCCGAAACGGATGCCTTTTTTACCGTCCGACGAAAAACCGACCGTAAACTTGCGTTCACTGCGGTTGATGTCGGGCTTGAGCAGCGGGATACCGTGCTTGCGGCAGTATTGGATATAGGCCGCGATTTTATCGGCGTTGCCGCGTACGGAATTCATCAGCGCTGCCATCATTTCCGCGGGATAGTGACATTTGAGGTAGGCAGTCTGCAGAGAGACCACCGCGTAGCAGGCAGCGTGCGGTTTGTTGAAGGCGTAGGAGGCAAAGGCAGTCATCTCATCGAAAATCTTCTCTGCCGCTTCTTTCGGTACCCCTCGTTTCACCGCGCCCGGAACGTTCATTTCTTCCGAACCGTTGATGAAAACTTCCCGCTCTTTTGCCATGACGTCGTGTTTTTTCTTGGCCATGGCACGCCGTACCAGATCGCTTCTTCCCATGGAATAACCGGCCAGGTCGCGGACGATTTGCATGACCTGTTCCTGATAGACCATGCATCCGTAGGTTACATCGAGGATCGGGGCGAGCAGGGGAGTGGAGTATGTGACTCTTTCCGGATGCTCTTTGCCTGCGATATACCGGGGAATGGATTCCATCGGCCCTGGACGGTAAAGTGATATGGCGGCAATAATATCCTCAAAGGTACGCGGCTTCATATTTGTAAGGAAAACACGCATACCGCTGCTTTCAAGCTGGAATACGCCGTCGGTCTCGCCTTCGTCGATCATATCAAAGACTGCTTCGTCATTCATCGGAATGTCTTCCGGTTTCATATCGATGCCGCTCAGCCGCAGCATGTCCAGCGCGTCCCGGATCACAGTCAGTGTACGCAGGCCGAGAAAATCCATTTTGAGCAGGCCGAGATCGGAGATGATGCCCATCGGATACTGGGTGGTGATCACTTCGTCGTTGCGCTGGAGAGGTACAAAATGAGTGACCGGCTCTCCGGTGATCAGGACCCCTGCGGCATGGGTGCTCGCGTGCCGCGGCATGCCTTCAAGCGTCATGGCGGTATCGATCAGGCGGCGCACTCTTTCGTCCTTCTCATACATGGCTTTCAGATCGGGAGACAGGACAAGCGCTTTTTTCAGGGTCATATCCAGCGCCATCGGAACGGCTTTTGCGACTTCATCCGTGTCCTGAAAACTCCATCCGAGCACGCGTCCCACATCCCGGATCACACCGCGGGCTGCCATTGTACCGAAGGTGATGATCTGGCATACGCGATCGGAACCGTATTTTCTTGTCACATAATCGATTACTTCCTGCCGGCGCTCATAGCAGAAATCCATGTCGATATCCGGCATGCTGACGCGTTCCGGGTTCAGGAATCGTTCGAAAACCAAATTGTACTTCAGCGGATCAAGCATGGTGATGTTCAGACAGTAGGCAACGATGCTTGCCGCACCGCTGCCTCTTCCCGGTCCGACCATAATGCCGTGATCCTTGGCATATTTGACAAAATCCCATACGATGAGAAAATAATCGTCAAACCCCATCGAATGAATGACTTTGAGCTCATAATCGAGCCTGTCCCGGGCAGCTGCGTCATCCGCGCTGTAGCGTTCCAGGAATCCTTCCTCGCAAAGCCTGCGGAGCATGTGGCCGCTGTCACCGTCCGACGCGGGCACATCGAAGCGCGGCAGGTGACGCGCGGAAAAATCGAAATCCACCCGGCAGCGCATCGCAATTTCATGGGCACGTTCAACGGCGTCCGGATGATCCGGAAACAGCGCACGCATTTCTGCTTCGGTTTTGATATACAGTTCTCTTGTTTCCATGCGCATACGGCTGTCATCTTCCAGCGTTTTTCCGGTCTGGATGCACATGAGGACTTCCTGGGCATCCGCGTCCTGTTTTTGTTCGTAGTGACAGTCGTTGGTCGCGACGAGCGGGATTCCTGTTCTGCGGCTGACCTCGGCCAGTCCCGGAAGAACGGTTTTTTCTTCCGGCAGACCGTGATCCATGATTTCGATAAAAAAATTCCCTTCCCCGAAGAGACCGCGCATTTCTTCCGCGTATTTCACGGCATCTTCCATGCGGTCCTGAAGAAGCAGCTTGTTCAGATCGCCCGAAAGACAGGCGGAAAGACCGATCAGCCCTTCATGATGCGCACGGAGTGTGGGGTAATCGATACGCGGTTTATAATAAAATCCTCTTGTAAAGGCAAGGGAATCAAGCAGCATGAGATTGCGGTAACCGGTTTCATTTTCACACAGCAGGATCAAATGGCTCAGGTCCCGCGTCTGGGAAGTTTTATTGTCCATATCCGGACAGACATACATTTCACAGCCGATGACCGGATGAATGCCGGCTTTTTTACAGGCACGGTAAAAGTCCACGGCACCGTACATGACGCCATGGTCCGTTACGGCGCAGGCATCCATTCCCGCCGCTTTCAGACGGTCGGGAAGCGTTGCGATATGGCAGGCCCCGTCCAGCAGGGAATACTCCGTATGCAGATGCAAATGCGCAAATGCCATAAATACCTCCGGAAATCATCAGGCTGTCGGAATGACTGCCATAATGATATTATACAGCAAAACGGTGATTTGGAAAAGGGCGTAATCCTCTGTTTGTCTGTTTTCAATTTTGAAAAGACATGCTATAATGAAGTTGATTCAAAAGGGGAGAGAATAAACCCGGAATCATCAGAAAACTGATCCGTTCGCCTGACGGAGTGGAAAAAGAGACGGATTATCCGAGGTTGAAAAGCATGTTTGAACTGGATGATGAAGCACGCAAATTCGGAGTGACCTGCGTTGAAAACGCTTTCATACGGGATTATATGCCCGCGGCAAAAGGGGAGTATGTCAAGGTTTTCCTCGCCGCGCTCCTTCATGCGTCCTGCGGCGGGGAAGACGCGGACGCGGAGATGATTGCCGGGGAACTGGATATCACGGTGAATGAAGCGGAGAGCGCACTGCGATACTGGGAACGCCGCGGACTGGTGACCCTGGAAACGCTTTCACCGCTGCGCTGCGTGTTTCACAGCGCGGCAGCGAGGTCTCTGAAAAAGCATGATGATCCGGTGGATGAAAGCTATGTGGATTTTGCGGAATCCGTTTACGCGGCATTCGGAAGCCAGCGAAAAGTTCGGCCGTCCGAGATCGCGCGTGCATGGGAATGGGTGCAGGATATCGGGCTTTCTGCGGAGGCGGTACTGCTTCTGATCAATCATTGCATTGCTACGATGCATTCTCAGTTTTCCTTCAAAAAGGCGGAGACTTTGGCCGTCGCGATGAAAGAGAGCGGTGCTGTGGCACCGGACGATGCGGAAGCGTTTCTGCGAAACGATCTTAATACGCACGAAGGGGCAAAAGCTGTGCTTCGAAAGCTCGGAAGACGGGGCAGGCTTCCGAGCGACGCTGAACTTGATTTATACAGGAAATGGCGGCAGGAATGGGAGTTCAGTCATGACGCGATCCTGGAAGCCTGTTCCGAAACTACGAAAGGTGAACCTACTTTCGCATATCTTGACGGTATTCTTGGCGGGATCAGAAAACGAGCAGATGCGCGGACGGGAAGCGGCGTTAAAGAGACGCTTCTTGCGGAAAAAGACGAGGCCGGGAAGGCTGCGGAAATCACTTCCGGGCTGCGGCCCGCAGTGTCAAAACAGGTTGCGGTCAATCTGTACCGCGCATGGCGGAAAACTTTTCCGCATGACGTTCTCAGGATCGCGTCAGCCGAATGCGTACGTTACGGAGGCGGAGCGGAGGACCTTGCGATGCTGCTTTCTTCCTGGGAGAGCAGAGGACTGACGGATAAAGCTGCCGTGGAAGAGTATCTTGCTCATTTCAGAAGCGTGAATGCGGATCTGAAAAAGATTTTCGAAATCTGCGGTTATACGGCGAAACCCACCGCTGCCGACCGCGAGTGGTACGATCGGAAACGGGCGGCAGGCATTGATATGGAGATGCTGATGTATGCCGCCGAGAAGACACGCGGTGTGCAGGGAAACAAAATCGCTTACATGGAAACCATCCTGAAGACATGGAGCGAAGAAGGGATCCGGAATCTTGCACAGGCGCGCGCGGAAAAGAAGCCGATGGCAAAACCGGGAAAAACCGTGAACGCGCAGCGGTATACACAGCGCGACTATACGGAAGAAGAACTGGCCGGCGCAAGCGAGGAACTGATGAAAGAAGCGATGGAGGAGAATCATGGATAGCTGGAACGCCGTAATGGAAGAATATCGGGAACAGCGCGAAAAAAATGCCAGAGAGGAAAGCAGGCGGAAACACGAAGTGTTTTCGGCGCATCCGGATATTGCCGCGCTTTGCGATAAAAGGATGCAGCTCGTCACGGACGGGATCCGCGGAATGCTGACCGGAAATGCGTCAGATCCCGATATTCCGGCGATCATGCAACAGTACAATCAGGACATCCGCAAAAAGCTCGCTTCCTACGGTTATCCCGAGGAGTATCTGGAGCCGGTTTACCGCTGCGGAATCTGCCGGGATACCGGATTTGTGGGAGAACCTGTCCGGGAAAGATGTGCATGCCTTCGGAAAGCGCTGGCGGAAAAGTGCGGACAGAACGGCAGCGAAGAGGCCGGCTTCGAATACAGCAATCCGGATATTTTTCCCGATACGCCTCTTCCCGGTCAGAGCGTGACGCAGCGGAAATACATGAACCTTGTGATCGGAAAATGCCGGGAATATGCGGAACAGTACCGAAGCGGGCCGGTCAGGAACCTGCTGCTTCACGGGGAAAGCGGACTTGGGAAAACCTATCTGCTGCAGTGTATCGCAAAACGCGTCAGAGAACGCGGGATCGACGCCGTTTATGTAACGGCTTATCAGCTTCTGGATGATTTAAGAACCGAGTATTTCCGGCCCGGGACCCGGGATACCGGCAGGTATTTCGACTGCGGCCTGCTGTTGATCGATGATCTCGGCATGGAACCGCTCTTTGACAATATCACGGTTGAAGTGGTTTTTAACGTATTCAATGAACGGAACAGCCGGAACCTGGGTACGGCGATTTCTACCAATCTGAACCGGATCCAGCTGAAGGAACGATACACGGAGCGTTTCATATCCCGCCTGCTTGACAGGAGAAACGCCCTGGATTTACCGCTTTACGGACAGGATTTGCGGCTTGCGGTCAGAAACTGAAAATGTTCTTATAAACCAAGATGCTCCATAAGCACCCTGAATCCGAGGAGTATCAGGATAGCGCCGCCCGCAACCTGCGCTTTTTTGCTGAAGCGATCCCCGAAAATACTGCCGATCCTGACTCCGGCACAGGAGAAGCAGAAGGTGACCGCGCCGATCAGGAGTACGCAGGGAATGATTTGCAGGTTCATCGCGGTCATCGATACACCGGCGGCCAGCGCGTCGATGCTGGTGGCTACCGCGAGAGGAAGCATCGCACGGAAGCCGAGAGCACTGTCCGTGCTTTCAGCCGGGGAAAACGCTTCACGAATCATATTGATGCCGATCAGACAAAGCAGACCGAAAGCGATCCAATGATCAAAACGGTTAATCACATCTGAAAAAAGACTTGCGAGCAGGTAGCCTGTCAGCGGCATCAGCGCCTGGAAACAGCCAAACCATAATCCGGTTATCAGCATATGGCGGAATCGTATTTTATGCAGGGCAAGGCCTTTGCACACCGATACGGCAAAGGCGTCCATCGATAAACCGACAGCCAAAAGCAACAGCTCAATCAGTGTCATCGTGTGTAAGATCTCCTGCTTTGATGGCAGACCAAAGACGGGATCTGAAACAGATCCCGTCCTGACAGCGAAATGAAACCGTCAGCCGATCAGGCCAGGGTTTCTCCGTCGTTTTCAACAGTGACTTCTTCCACTCCGCGGATGGCCCAGCGGGCGACTACCATTTCCATCCGGTCCTGGCCGACAAGCAGCGTGATCGTATCGTCCTTGATGGACTTGATGGTGCCGTAGATGCCGCCGATGGTGGTGATACGATCACCGGGTTTCAGCGCGGCAAGCATCGCTTTGACCTGCTTGTCCTTTTTGCGCTGCGGCCGGATCAGCATGAAGTAGAAAACCGCAACCATCAGTACGATCATGACGACCATGCTGACAAGGCTTCCGGTGGCGTTCGCCGCCTGCATGTCTTCTGGTGTTGCCGCTGTTTCCGCGAGAGCCCGGGTGATTCCAAAGATCCAGTCCATCTCTTTCCTCGTCCTTTCAAAATATTACGGTGGTATTATAATGCATGAAAGCCGTTTCTGTAAAGCTGTTTTTTGAGCG
>CADBNX010000483.1 GCA_902796115.1 uncultured Eubacteriales bacterium | reverse complement strand
ATATCCGGCGTGCCCAGCTCCAGCATCCGCTTGAGGCGGTTGTTGCGGTTGATGACGCGGCGGTAGAGGTCGTTCAGGTCGGAGGTCGCGAAGCGGCCGCCGTCCAGCTGCACCATGGGGCGCAGATCCGGCGGAATGACCGGGATCACGTCCATGATCATCCATTCGGGCTTGTTGTGGCTCAGACGGAACGCTTCCACCACTTCAAGGCGCTTCACGGCGTGAGCGCGCTTCTGGCCTTCGGTTTCCTTGTCACGCTCTTTTTCGATGAGTTCCGCGATCTCTTTTTTCAGGTCGGCGGAAAGCTGATCCAGGTCCAGTTCCAGCAGCATTTCCTTGACGGCTTCGGCACCGATGCCGGCGCGGAAGGAACCGCGCTCCTCTTCGGGCATCGCCATCAGCTGACGGTATTTTGTATCTGTGATCAGGTCAAACCGGGCGATCTTGGTAAAATCGGTGTTTCCGGGATCGAGCACGATATAGGAGGCAAAGTAGAGGACCTTCTCCAGCGTGCGCGGAGAAATATCCAGCAGGATGCCCATGCGGCTCGGGATGCCCTTGAAATACCAGATGTGGCTGACCGGCGCGGCGAGCGCGATATGCCCCATGCGTTCGCGGCGCACCTTCGCGCGCGTGACCTGCACGCCGCATTTGTCGCAGATTTTTTCTTTATCCTTGAACTGGATGCGTTTGTATTTGCCGCAGTTGCATTCCCAGTCCTTGGTGGGTCCGAAAATGCGCTCGCAGAACAGGCCGTCCCGCTCGGGCTTGAGCGTGCGGTAGTTGATGGTTTCGGGCTTGGATACTTCGCCGTGGGACCATTCGAGGATTTTTTCCGGCGACGCCATGCCGATCTGTATGGAATCAAGCGTTGTGGTTTCCAGCATGTTTATCTCCCTTTCCGGTTGGCAGGGTACTTACTCAAAATCATCATCCAGGGAATCGTCCAGATCCAGATTGTCCAGATCGTCCAGCCCGATATCATCCGGCATTTCAAGCTCGGCGTCGTTCTCGGCGCTGTCTTCCGGCATGGAGGGTTCGTAGTCATCCGGCACCAGTTCGGGCGCGTCGCCGCGGGAGGAAGGCGTGCTGTCGTCTTCGTCGTCCAGCTCCTTGATCTCGATTTCGTTCTTCATCGCGTCCAGCACCTTGATATCAAGGCCGAGGGATTCCAGCTCCTTGATCAGCACCTTGAAGCTTTCCGGAATGCCGGGGGTGGGGATGTTTTTGCCCTTGACGATGGCTTCGTAGGCTTTCACACGGCCGTATACGTCGTCGGACTTGACCGTGAGGATCTCCTGCAGGGTATTGGCCGCGCCGTAGGCCTCCATGGCCCATACTTCCATTTCGCCGAAACGCTGTCCGCCGAACTGCGCTTTGCCGCCCAGCGGCTGCTGCGTGACCAGGGAGTAGGGACCGGTGGAGCGCGCGTGCATCTTGTCGTCCACCAGATGGTGCAGCTTCAGGAAGTACATCACGCCGACGGTGACGGGGTTTTCAAACGCGTCGCCGGTGCGTCCGTCGTAGAGAATGGTTTTTCCGTCCGTCCGCAGGCCCGCCTGCTTGAGGCATTCCTCGATGTCTTCCTTCGTGGCGCCGTCAAACACCGGGGTGGCGATATGCCAGCCGAGGGTCCTGGCCGCGATGCCCAGATGCACCTCGAGCACCTGTCCGATGTTCATACGGGAAGGCACGCCCAGGGGATTGAGCACGATATCCAGCGGTGTGCCGTCCGGCAGATAGGGCATGTCTTCCTGACGCAGGATGCGGGATACGACGCCCTTGTTTCCGTGCCGGCCGGACATTTTGTCGCCTACGGAGATCTTGCGCTTCTGCGCGATGTATACCCGGACCATTTCGTTTACGCCGGGGGAGAGTTCGTCCTTGTTTTCACGGGTAAAGGTTTTGACATCCACGATGATGCCGCCCTCGCCGTGGGGGACCTTCAGGGAAGTATCCCGCACCTCGCGGGCCTTTTCGCCGAAGATGGCGCGCAGCAGGCGCTCTTCCGCGGTCAGCTCCGTCTCTCCCTTCGGAGTGACTTTGCCCACCAGGATATCGCCCGAACGCACTTCGGCGCCGATGCGGATGACGCCGTGCTCGTCCAGATCGCGGATGGAATCCTCGCTCACGTTCGGAATGTCACGGGTGATTTCCTCCGGGCCGAGCTTCGTATCGCGCGCTTCGGATTCATATTCCTCGATATGGATCGAGGTGTACATATCTTCCTTCACCAGACGCTCGCTGATCAGAACGGCGTCTTCGTAGTTGTAGCCTTCCCAGGTCATGAAGCCGATCAGCACGTTCCGGCCCAGACCGATTTCT
>CADBNX010000482.1 GCA_902796115.1 uncultured Eubacteriales bacterium | reverse complement strand
GGCAACAGGGAATAGGGAGTAGGGTCGAGGGAAGAGGGACAGGGGGACGCGGACGGAGAAGCGCGCGGCTTCCCCGTCCGCCTTTGGAATTACTTGTACATGCGGTCGTATACCGCCTGCAGGGTGGGCAGCACCTGCTGCAGGCCGATGGTGTCAAGCTGAGCCAGATAGGCGTTCCAGGCATCGTCATTGTTGACGTCCATGCCTTCCGTATTCAGGCAGAAATTGGCAAGGGATGTATATGTGTAATTATTCAGGTCCGCGAGGATCATGCTGACCTCGTCGCTCTCCTCTTCCGTGAAGATCAGCGTGGGCACATGGATATCGTCGGAGGGATAGTTCTCGCTGTACGCCCACTGGATGGTCGCGGCGCGCGCGCCGGTGGTGCGGGGATCGTTGGGCAGCACGCGGCCGGAAGCGATCGCATATTCACGCGCCCACGGGCCGGTCTGATACCACATCACGTTCTGTACGGTGCCCCACAGCGCGTTGATCTCCCTGAAGGAAGCGGAATAGCCCATGTTCGCGTAGGCGCATTCGTCGTCCGGACCCGCGTATTCCCAGTCACGGCCTTCGATGCCCCAGTGGTTGATGATGGACATGTCGCTGCGGTAGAGGGTGTCCAGGAATTTGAACGCCAGCGCGGGATCCTTGCAGTAGGAGGTGATCATGGCCTGCGGATAGGGCAGGGACGGATCGAAGGAAGTGACCCGCACGCCGTCCTTGTTTTTGAACGGCTCGACACCGGCGTATTCCACGATGCGGTCCGTATTGGGCGTGCCCAGCGGCACCATGCCGACTGTCATGCCGACCACGGGGACCTCGGCGTTCACCAGCGCGCGCAGCTGGGTCTTGTCCGCGGTGAAGCTCATCGGATCGATCAGGCCTTCGTCAAAGAGTTTCCGCAGATACTGCAGGCCTTCGTGGTAGCTGTCCGTCGTGGGTGCCCAGACCAGGGTGCCTTCGTCCACATAGTAATAGTTCTTCGGGCTGATGTACTGGAACATGTCCATGATCGCGCGGAAACATCCCATGGGATATTCGTCCGTGCAGCTCATCATGGGGATCTCATCCGCTTCGCCGTTGCCGTTGGGATCCTGCTCCTTGAAGGCCTTGAGCACCTGATAGAGCTCCTCGGCGTCATTGGGTGCTTCCAGGCCCAGCTTCTCCAGCCAGGGCTGGTAGATCCAGATCTTGTCCGGCGCTTCGTTGGTGAGCGACTGGTTGTAGATGGGCAGGGTGTAGATGTTTCCGTCCGGAGAGGTGACGAAGGGGAAGAAGTCCACCCCGGTGCGTTCGACGGCGTCCTTGATGTACACCGCGTCGTTGGCGATGTAATCGTTCAGCGGGATCACCGCGCCGGCCAGCGCCCACTGGTAGAGCAGGTCAAGCCCCGGATTATTGAAAATGATGTCCGCAAGCTCGCTGCCGCCGGTGATCGCCATTGTAAGCTGGCTCTTCATTTCGGAAGGATAGGTGACGAACTGCAGGTCCACCCCGCAGAGCTCCTCCAGCAGCAGGGTCTGTTCGTTGGTCTCCCAGTCTTCCACATTGCCGTGCTGCTGAATGGCGATGGTAAGGACGGGCTTGTCTTCCGCGGAGGCGGAGACGGCCAGGCTCAGGCTGAGCGCCAGGGCGAGCAGCAGGGCTGCAAACCGTTTCATGGTCATAAGAACGACTCCTTTCTTTTTTACGCTTTTCGCGTTTTCTTCAGCATAGCGGATGAGCCCGGGAAATGCAACCGGGGAAAAGGGATTTCAATATCCGGAAACGGAATTTCAAGGTGGGCAATGCTGCAAAAGACATGGGGACGGTTCTGCCGTCTTGCCCGGCAAGACAGCAGAACCGTCCCCATGTCTTCCGCCGCGTGCCCTTGCGCGAAACGGCTCCGATAGGGTATACTTATATCCGTGAGGCAGGATGAACGGGCGTCGGCCGGCCCGAAGAAAGGAAGCCTTCCATGCGTTTTGCGGAGCTGAGCAGGAAATCATATTTTCGCCTGTTTCTGGTGTACGGCGTGTTTCTTGTGCTGATGCTGCTTCTGATCCTTCCGCTGATCGGACAGGTGACACGGACCCTGGAAGAGCGGAGCGTCGGAAACTATGCGAATGAACTGAACAGGAACATCGGCCGCCTGGACGGGCAGATCGATTCCTTCGCGGCGATCGTGCGGCATATCGCCGCCGAAAGTCGGTATGCCAGGACCCTGCATGCCTCCGGGGACGAGGATCATGAGCGGCTGCTGATGCTCCGGAATTTTCAGCAGGAACTCTACGACGCCGCGTCCGGCTTTGACGGCATCCGCGATTTCGCGGTGCTGACGGCAAACGGCGCCGTGATCTGCCGCACCCGGATTTACCCCGTCCACGCGGGCATGAACGCGCGCTGGTGGGGGCTGGAGTTCTCCGCGGACGAAACGGATACGCCGGAACAGTTCCGGAACAGGCTCGGGACGGAGGGAATTTTCGCAGCCCCTGTCACAAGCGGCGACTGGGGCCGGTACGACGCCCTGATATTGTCCTTTCCGCTGTACGGGCAGACGGCGG
>CADBNX010000481.1 GCA_902796115.1 uncultured Eubacteriales bacterium | reverse complement strand
ATTCATTCCCTGCGGATTTTGCGCCCGGAAAATCTTTGATTTTCAGCAAAATCCGAAAAATCGAGCGATACGCGTTCAGCGTATCGCCCGAAGGGCTGTACAACAGCCCCTGCGCATGATCAGATGTCGTTTCCATCATCATTTGGGGTTTCCGTTTCGGACCGGATTTCCGTGCCGTCACCGGAAGCTTCATCCTCTTCTTCCTCTGCCTGTGCCCTTGCCACGCCGATCACACGGCAGCCTTCCTGCAGCCGCATCAGGCGTACGCCCTGGGATACACGGCCGCAAAGCCGGATCTCATCCACCGGGGTGCGGATCATGGTGCCGGAATCCGTGATCAGAAGCAGATCTTCCCCGTCCTGCACGATGAGCTGTGCCGCAAGCAGGCCGGTCTTTTCCGTCAGCTTCATCGCGGCCACGCCCTTCGCGTTCCGGGAGGTCATCCGGTATTCTTCGGGATCGGTGCGCTTTCCGTAGCCGTTTTCGGTAATACTGATCACCCTGCCGCCTTCTTCCAGCGCCGCCATGTCGATCACAGCGTCGTCCGGCGCCAGCTTCATGGAATGCACGCCGCGTGCCATTCTTCCCATGGAACGCACATGGCGCTCACTGAAGCGGACCGCCTGTCCCTTCCGGGTGCCCAGGAGAATCTCGTTTTCGCCGTCCGTCAGTTCGACACCGATCAGCTCATCGCCTTCCTCCAGCACAATGCTGATCAGGCCGGATTTGCGCAGATGCGCGAACTCTTCCAGCGGAGTCTTCTTGATGATGCCTCCCCGGGTGGCCATCATCAGATAATGCCCTTCGGGCCTGTCCGGCATCGGGATCATCGTCGTGATCCGCTCCCCGCCGGCCAGCGGCAGCAGGTTCACGATCGCGGTGCCCTTCGCGGTGCGGCCCGCTTCCGGAATCTGATAGCATTTGAGCGTATACACCCGTCCGGCGTTCGAGAAGAACAGGATATCGTCATGGGTCGAAGCGATCCGGATCTGCCTGGCAAAATCCTCTTCCCGTGTGGTCATCGCGGAGATGCCGCGCCCGCCGCGGTTCTGTGCGCGGTAGGTGGATTTAGGCAGACGCTTGATATAATTCATGTTCGTCAGCGAAACGACCATGTCGTCCACCGCGATCAGATCCTCAACGTCGATCTCTCCCTCCACTACGGAAAGCTCCGTGCGCCGCGGATCGGCGAATTTTGCTTTGATCTGCTGCAGTTCATCCTTGATCACGCCCATCAGCTTCTGCTCGTCATCCAGCAGGCTCTGCAGATAGCGGATCGTTTCTTCCAGTTCTTTGTATTCCGCCAGCAGCTTATCCCGTTCCAGACCCGTCAGCCTGGCCAGACGCATATCCAGGATCGCCTGTGCCTGCTTATCGGAAAACCCGAACGTGTCCATCAGTTCCTGGCGCGCTTCGCCCGAATCCTTGCTTGCCTTGATGATCTGGACGATTTCATCGATATGATCCAGCGCTTTGAGCAGTCCCTCCAGGATATGAGCCCTGGCTTTTGATTTGTCAAGATCGTACCGCGTGCGCCGCGTCACCACGTCCTTCTGGTGCAGGATATAGTAACTGAGCATTTCCTTCAGGGTAAGGGTCCTCGGCACGCCGTCCACCAGCGCCAGCATGATCACGCCGAAGGTATCCTGCATCTGCGTATGCTTGTAAAGCATATTCAGCACGACCTGCGCCTGTACGTCGCGCTTCAGTTCGATCACGATGCGCATGCCCTTCCGGTCGCTTTCGTCACGGATATCGCTGATTCCTTCGATCCGCTTGTCACGGACGAGTTCCGCCATCTTTTCCACCAGCTTGGCCTTATTGACCATGTAGGGGATTTCGGTCACGATGATGCGGTCCCGGTTGCCGCCCATGGATTCGATATCCGTCTTCGCGCGCACCACGATCCGTCCGCGGCCGGTATAGTATGCTTCCCGGATGCCGCTCCTGCCCAGGATGATGCCTCCGGTCGGGAAGTCCGGGCCTTTCACGTACTGCATGATTTCGTCCAGGTCCGCTTCCGGATGATCGATCAGGCAAACCGCGCCGTCAATCACTTCGCCCAGGTTATGCGGCGGAATATTGGTAGCCATACCGACGGCGATGCCGCTGGAACCGTTCACCAGCAGGTTCGGGAAACGCGAGGGCAGCACTTTCGGCTGCATCAGCGTTTCATCGAAGTTCGGCATGAAATCCACCGTATCCCGGTCGATGTCCTGCAGCATGAAGGTGCAGATCTTGCTCATCCTGGCTTCGGTATAACGCATCGCGGCGGCGCCGTCCCCGTCCACTGAGCCGAAATTGCCCTGACCTTCCACCAGGGGATAGCGAATCGTGAAATCCTGCGCCAGGCGCACCATCGCGTCGTATACGGACGAGTCCCCGTGCGGATGGAATTTTCCCAGCACGTCTCCGACCAGTCTCGCCGATTTGCGGAACGGCTTATCCGGCGTCATGCCCAGTTCGTTCATATCGTACAGGATCCTGCGGTGGACCGGCTTCAGGCCGTCCCGCACATCCGGCAGCGCGCGGTTGATGATGACCGCCATTGCGTACGCAATGAACGAGGTTTTCATTTCGGTTTCCAGATCTGCCGGAAGCAGTCTGTCTTTAATATCGCTCATCTTTTCCCCTCTTACAAATCAAGGTCCGTCACCAGGGTCGAATTCTGCTCGATGAATTCCTTCCGCGGCTCCACCTTATCCCCCATCAGCAGGGTGAAGATTTCGTCCGCCGCGATCGCGTCCGAAAGCGTGAACTGCTTCATCGTACGCGTTTCCGGGTTCATGGTGGTCATCCAGAGCTGCTCCGAACTCATTTCTCCCAACCCTTTATAACGCTGGATCTCAGGCTTGTTGTTTCTTCCCAGTTCGTCCAGCTTTTTCTGCAGGGCTTCGTCGTCATACACATAGCTTTCCTGTTTGCCCAGCGTTACCTTGTACAGCGGCGGCATCGCGCTGTATACGTAGCCCTGCCTGATCAGCTCCGGCATATAGCGGTAGAAGAAGGTCAGCATCAGGATGCGGATATGCGCGCCGTCGACATCGGCATCCGTCATGCAGACGATGCGGTGATAGCGGAGCTTGTCCAGGCTGAATTCCTCGCCGATGCCGCAGCCGAAGGCCGTGATCATGTTCTTGATTTCCTGGTTGATCAGGATTTTATCCAGCCTGGTTTTTTCCACATTCAGGATTTTGCCGCGCAGCGGAAGGATAGCCTGGTAATGCCGGTCACGCCCCGTCTTGGCGCTGCCGCCTGCGCTGTCGCCTTCCACGATGAAGATCTCGCATTTGGCGGGATCCCTCTCCGAGCAGTCCGCCAGTTTCCCGGGAAGGCTCGCGCTCTCCAGGATGGTTTTGCGCCGTGTCATCTCGCGGGCTTTTCTCGCCGCTTCCCTCGCCCGCGCCGCGCCGAGGCATCTTTCCAGGATGCCCCGCGCTTCCGGCGGGTTCTCCTCCAGGAACTGGCTCAGCTTTTCATAAACGAAGCTGTCCACGATCGGCCGCACTTCGCTGTTGCCCAGTTTGGATTTGGTCTGCCCTTCAAACTGCGGCTCATGCAGCTTGACGCTGATGACCGCCGCCAGCGATTCGCGCACGTCTTCGCCCTTTAAGTTGGAATCCGCGTCTTTCAGGATTTTGTATCTGCGGCCGTAGTCATTGAT
>CADBNX010000480.1 GCA_902796115.1 uncultured Eubacteriales bacterium | reverse complement strand
TCGCCGCCGAGTACGCCGGCCTGAATGGCCGCGCCGACCGCGACGCATTCATCGGGGTTGATGCCCTTGAAGGGCTCCTTGCCGGTGATCTTCTTCACGGCGTCCTGCACCGCGGGGATACGGGTGGAGCCGCCCACCAGGATGACCTTGTCGATATCGTTCACGTTGAGGCCCGCGTCCCTGAGAGCGTTCTGCATGGGCCCGATGGTCTTTTCCACCAGATCCGCCGTCAGCTCGTCGAACTTCGCCCGGGTGAGGGTCATGTCCAGATGCTTGGGGCCGGTGGCGTCCGCCGTGATGAAGGGCAGGTTGATGTTGGTGCTCATGGCGCCGGACAGCTCGATCTTGGCTTTTTCAGCCGCTTCCTTCAGGCGCTGCAGGGCCATTTTATCCTTGCGCAGGTCAATGCCGTTTTCCTTCTGGAAGGTATCGGCGATGTAGGCGATCAGCCGGTCGTCGAAGTCGTCGCCGCCCAGGTGCGTATCACCGTTGGTGGCCAGCACTTCAAACACGCCGTCGCCGATTTCAAGCAGACTGACATCGAAGGTGCCGCCGCCCAGGTCGTACACCAGGATCTTGTGGCTTTCTTCCTTGTCAAGGCCGTAGGCGAGGGAAGCCGCGGTGGGCTCGTTGATGATGCGCAGCACTTCCAGGCCCGCGATCCTTCCGGCGTCCTTGGTGGCCTGGCGCTGGGAATCGGAGAAGTAAGCAGGGACGGTGATGACCGCCTGGGTGACGGTTTCGCCCAGGTACGCTTCCGCGTCGGCCTTCAGCTTCTGCAGGATCATGGCGCTGATTTCCTGCGGCGTGTACTGCTTGGAATCGATATTCACCTTATAATTGGTGCCCATCTGCCGCTTGATGGAAGAAACCGTCCTGTCCGGGTTGGTGATGGCCTGACGCTTTGCGATCTGGCCGACCAGACGTTCGCCTTCCTTGGTAAAAGCGACGACGGAAGGAGTGGTGCGGGCGCCTTCGGCGTTCGCGATCACGAGGGGCTGTCCGCCTTCCATGACGGCGACGCAGCTGTTGGTGGTGCCCAAATCAATACCGATAATTTTACTCATAAATCTTTTCCTCCTGTATGGCGTTTACGCCTGAATTTGGTTGTTTGCGATCTGAAAATGTATCTGAAAGCAGGCCGGGAAACCGGGATGCTGCTTTGCCTGAATCATTCGCCCACTACCTGCACCATCGCGTGACGCAGTATCACGTCCCCGATGCGGTAGCCTTTCTGGAACACCGCGGCCACGGTGCCGGGCTCGCCCGCGTCCGCTTCCGCGCGCATGACGGCGTTCTCAAGACGGGGGTCGAAAACCTCTCCCTTCCGGTCGATCACGGTGACGCCGCGCTTTTCGAGGATGGTGTTCACCTCTTTCATGATCAGCTCCACACCTTCCTTCAGCTTCTGATCCTCGGTTTCCACCGCGAGCGCCCGCTCCAGATTATCCACCACGGGCAGCATCTGTTTGAGCATTTCGCGGATGCCTTCCTCAAAAGCTTCGGACCGGGCGGAGGCGTTCCTGCGGCGGAAATTGTCAAAATCCGCCTGCACACGCTGGGCCATATCCAGGTATTCCTCCGCTTTGGCTTCGGCGGCCCGGATGCGCTCGTCCGCGGTGTCCGCGTTTTTTTCACCCTGCGGCGCTTCGGCGTTTTCCGCCTTTTCCGCTTCCGCGCTCTTTTCTTCCTCAGCGGCGGCGGCGGCTTCCGCTCCGTCGTCCGGTTTGCGTTTCTTCAAGATTTCGTTCAAGGTGCTCTGAACCTCCCGACGTTTCTTTTTCTTGTTTCCGGTTTTCATTTTGCTTTCGCGCCGTCTATGGAATGTCTTCGCTCATCAGCATGCTCAGGGAGTTCCGAACCGTGTTGAGGATGGATAAGACCCTGCCGTACGGCATCCGGACCGGTCCGATCACGCCCACGGACCCCGTGTGCCCGTTGCCGACCCGATAGCTCGCGCAGACGACGGCGCTGTCCTCCATTTCCTTGATGCCCATTTCCGAACCGATGCGTACGGTGAAGGGCTGTGTTCCGTCCGGCAGGAACGAAAGCAGGCGTTCTTTGGTTTCCAGCACGCTCATAAAGGAACGCGCCTTCTCAACATCCGCATATTCCGGATAGTTCAAAATGTTGTGCGAACCGGACACTTCCACCGTATCCGTCCCCGTCTGACGCGCCATCTGGCTGGCCAGATCGGCGATGTCCCTGCAGACCTCCTCATCCGCCCCCGAATACCGGGAGTAGGTGGAGAGCATTTCCTGTACTTCCTGCAGCGTATGCCCGGCGAGACCGCGGGTGAGCATCCGGCTGATGCCGTACAGCGCGTCCGCGTCCAGCGAAGGGGAAACCCTGATGGTGCTGTTCCGGATCACGCCGCCGTCCGTTACGATGACCAGCAGCGCGCTGCCGGGATTGATCGGGACAAGCTGCAGACAGGTGATGCGCAGATCAAGCTGCTTGGGCATCATGATGATGGCCGCGTAGTGCGTCATTTCGCTGACGGCTGCGACCGCGCTTTCCACCACGTCCTGCATCTGGCGGACCCGCTCCATGAAATACTCGCGAACGCGGTCTTCCTCGGTGAAGGTATCCATGCCGCCGGACAGCAGGCTGTCCACATACAGACGGTAGGCCTTCGGGCTGGGGATCCGTCCCGCGGATACGTGGGGCTGTTCCAGAAAACCCATTTCCTCCAGATCGCTCATTTCGTTGCGGATCGTGGCGGAGGAAAGGGAGGTTTCGTACTTGCGGGAAATCGTTCTGGAACCCACCGGGATCGCCGTGTGCACATAATCGTCAATGACGGCGAGGAGAATGCGCAGTTTCCGGTCGTCCATCGTGAGACGCTCGCCGCTGTGACTGCCATCCATGCCATTCCCTCCTTCCGGTGTTGTTAGCACTCAATCAAGGTGAGTGCTAATCACGGTCATAGAATAGCATGCTTTTCCCGGGTTGTCAATAGGGTAAAGAAAAAAACTTTGACAAGAAGCGTATTTCAGGGTATGCTTTTGCCGAGGATACGAGGGGGAGAGACAGTATGGTGGATTATCTGATCGTCGGAGCCGGGCTTTACGGAGCGGTGTTCGCGCAGGAAGCGCGCAAACGGGGCAAACGGGTGCTGGTGCTCGAAAAAAGGGATCATATCGCCGGCAATATCCACACTGAGGAAACCGGCGGCATTCAGGTGCACCGGTACGGCGCACACATCTTTCACACCAACGACCGCGCGGTATGGGAGTATGTGAACCGCTTCGCGGAATTCAACCGGTACACGAACGCGCCGGTGGCCAACTGGCGCGGGGAGATCTACTCGCTTCCTTTTAATATGTATACCTTTAACCGTCTGTGGAACACGGCGACCCCGGAGGAAGCGGAAAGGGAGCTTGCCCGCCAGCGGGCGGAAATCACGCACGCGCCGCGCAATCTGGAGGAACAGGCGATTTCGCTGGTGGGGCGGGATATTTACGAAAAGCTGATTCGCGGATACACGGAAAAACAGTGGGGAAGGCCCTGCGCGGAGCTTCCGGCCTTCATCATCCGGCGCCTGCCGGTACGGCTCACCTATGATAACAATTATTTCAACGCGCGCTTCCAGGGCATCCCGGTGGACGGATATACGGAACTGGTGCGAAAGCTTCTGGGGGATACCGAGGTGATACTGAACTGCGATTACCTGCGCGGCAGGGACGAATGGAACGCCAAAACCGGAAAGGTGATCTATACCGGGCCGGTCGACGCGTATTTTGATTACGCGCAGGGGCCGCTTGCCTACAGAAGCCTGCGTTTTGAAACGGAAACGCTCGAAACAGCCAATTTCCAGGGGAACGCGGTGGTGAATTACACGGACCGGGAAACGCCCTGGACGCGCATCATCGAGCATAAATGGTTTACCTTCGGACTGGACAGGCAGGGCAGGGAGATCCCGCATACGGTGATCAGCCGTGAATACAGCATGGAATGGACAAAAGGCTGCGAGCCGTATTATCCGGTGAACGACGAAAAAAACAACGCCCGGTACGAAGCGTACCGCGCGATGGCCCGGCGGGAGGAGAAAGTGATCTTCGGCGGCAGACTGGGCGAATACAGATATTATGATATGGACCAGGTGATCGCAGCCGCGCTGCGGGCGAGCAGGGAAGAGATCAGGCAATAGGAAAGAGAGAATAGGCAATAGGGAACAGGGATTAGGGCTTAGCCGGTGATATCACCGCAAACGGCGGTAATGAATGGAGAAAAACCACGAGCACGGAAAAAACGCGTGGGAGAACGGTTGGAACGCGGAACGTGGTTATGGATCCTTCGCGGACGGACACGCTCAGGATGACAGCGGTTTGTGATTGAACTGTCAGGAAAGACTGCCGGCGGAAGGAGCGGCTGAACAAACCGAAACGGTTGCCTGCTGCCGAGCGAACAAAGTGAGCGGTTTGCCTGTCGCCTATTGCCTATTGCCTATTTCCTGTGCGAACGCGGCGAGCCTGGCACGGTATTCTTCGAGTGTCTGCGGGGACGGAGGAGCAAAGCTCTCCGGCTCTTTTCCGGTCAGGGCGCGGTATTTGTTTTCGCCCATCGCGTGAAAGGGAAGCAGCTCCGCG
>CADBNX010000479.1 GCA_902796115.1 uncultured Eubacteriales bacterium | reverse complement strand
TTACGGTCAACGGCCGGACTTATGTTCACTGGTATGATTGTCTGTGCGTAAGGTGAAGAGCGCCGATCCGGAACCCCGTGAACAGCATACATCCGCGATACGCTGCGCGCCGCCCCTCCCTCCGGGAAAGGCGGCGCGCAGCATATGTCATTGTTTCTGCGTTCTTCATGGGCAAACCGGACCCGGGAAAGCCCCTGTCGAGGACCGTGCGGCAGCCCTTGTATGATTCTCAGGCTTCCCAGTATTCCCCGACAAAGCGGATCCCGTCCAGGTCCTTCTTCAGGGCCTTCGCTTCTTCCGCGTCCAGCGCGCGTCCCGGGAAAGCCGGTCCGCCCGCCTCGATGCCCATGAACTCATAAATCTTCTTGATCGCCCGGATGACGCCGTATTTTTTCAGCACGGCAATCAGCACGTTGATCTTGTACTGCGTCTGCTGTGCGGTCGCGAAATCACCCGCCTTGAAGCTGTTGAACAGGAGCAGGAAAAGTCCGGGCATCACGTTGTACGTGGAGCCGATGCCGGCGTCCGCTCCCATGGTGAGGCCGCAGATCAGCATTTCGTCCGGTCCGTTGATCACGTTGATGTCGCCGCCGTTCAGTTCGATGACGCGGCGCATCTCATAAAAATCGTACCGGGTGAATTTCAGGCCGATCACATGCTCGATTTCCATCATCCGGGCCACGAGCGGGGAGATATCCTGATGCTTGAACGCGCCCGTCGCGTACACCAGCACCGGGATCTGCGCTGCCTCGGCGATGCCCCTGTAGTAATCGAGCACCTCGTCGTCCGAATAGGACACGTAAAAGGTGGGCGGCAGGCTGGATACCGCGTCGCATCCGATTTCCGCCGCGTGCCTCGCGAGCCTGAGGGCCGACCACGCGTCCGACGTGCCCACGTGATCGATCACCTTCGCGCGGCCGGCGACGGTTTCCACCGTGACCTCCGCCATGCGCATGCGCGTCTTTTCGTCCGCGAGCGCGCCTTCTCCCGTGCCCCCGCAGATATAGAACCCGGCCACTCCTTTGGCAAGGTGGTGCTCGATCATGCGGCGCGCGGCTTCTTCATTCAGCGTGCCGTCCGCGTAAAACGGCGTGATCATTGCGGGCATGATCCCCTGAAAAAGTTTATTCTTCATATTGTTTTCTCTCCTTCACTCCTGTCAGTCCGCGGCCAGCTTCCGCAGGGTTTTCCGCACCGCGCCTTTTCCTTCCGTCATGCGCGCGAACAGCTCCGCGACCCGCTCCGCAAGGCCCGCTTCTTCCAGGTCCACACCGAAAATCCGCTCGTTCTTCATCAGCGGAAGCAGTGCGGAAAGCGCCTGTGAAACGGTGGGCGCATCGCCCAAACGGAAGTCTTTTACCGCCTGGGAAGCCGACTCCAGCAGCGGATCCGGCGACGGCGTGAACGCCCTTCCTTCGTCGTCGACTGCCATCAGGTAGCGGAACCAGCCCGCGAATACCGCCGGGATCAGCTTCAGATCCGCGACGTCCAGTTCGGGCGAGGCGAGATACGCCTTCACGGTTTCCCCGAAACGGATGGCAAGCTTCTGGGAGGTATCGGTCGCGATGCGCTGCGGGGAATCCGGCATGAAGGGGTTCGGCAGACGCACGGAAACCACGGTATCGATGAATTCTTTCGGACGGATCACGCCCGGATCCGTCACGACAGGCAATCCTTCCCGGTAGCCGATGATTTCCGCCGTTTTCTTCAGTACCGGATCGCGCATTTCCTCGTAAATACGCTGATAGCCCAGCAGGCAGCCGAACACCGCCAGCGCCGTATGCAGCGGATTCAGGCAGGTGCATACCTTCATTTTTTCCACCCGGTCCACGGTCTGCCGGTCGGTAAAGATGATGCCCGCTTTTTCAAGCGGCGGACGGCCGTTCGGGAACGCGTCCTCGATCACCAGGTACTCGCTCTCCTCCGCGTTCACAAAAGGCGCGATATAGGTGCCCTTCGCGGTCACAACAGGCTCCAGCCCCTGCAGTCCGTCCTTTTTGAGCATCTCCTCCACTGAGGCGTCCGGCCGGGGGGTGATTTTATCGATCCTGCTCCAGGGGAAGGAAACCTTTCCGGCATCCTCGATGTAACCGGCAAAGCCCTGCTCCGCAAGCCCCCGCCCCGTCCATTCGCGGGCAAACGCGCTCACCGCGGCCTTCAGCTTGTCGCCGTTGTGCGAGCAGTTGTCCATGCTCACCATCGCGATGGGAAGCTTGCCTGTCAGATACCTTGCGTACAGCAGGCTCGTCACCTTCCCGATGTAGCTGCCCGGCCTGTCCGGCCCCGCCGCGAAATCTTTTTCCACCGCGGGCAGGGTTTTTCCGCTGCCGTCCGTCAGGCTGTACCCCTTCTCGGTGATGGTGAAGGACACCATCTGCAGGGAGGGATTCACAAAGACCCGCTTCAGCGCGGCATATTCCTCCGCGTTTTCCGAATCCAGGATGCGGCTTTCCGCGATGCTGCCGATCACGGTCTTTTCCACGCTGCCGTCCGCCTTCAGTGTTACCAGGACGCTGTATTCGTCGCTGGGACGGTAGCCCTTCTCCACCACTTCGTAATCGTAGCCTTCCACCGCGACGATGCCGGTATCCGTCAAGCCCGCGTTCAGCAGCCGCTGCGCGGCGTTTGCCTGAAAGGCGCGGAAAATATTGCCCGCGCCGAAATGCGCCCAGACCGGGGACGCTTTCGTTTTTTGTTTCATGGCCTCCCGGTCATAACCGGGCAGCGCGTAACCCGCCCGCTCCCAGGCGGCGCGGTCCCTGAGACCCGCTTCGTTCAGAATCAGCATACCTGTTCCTTTCCGGGCTTCCGCCCTGTTACGGCTCAAACCGTTCCCGGTTGATCCACAGCCCCAGCGCCGGGTTCGGAATGTAGTAGATTTCCTCCCCGTCGACGGTATTGTACCCGTAATGCAGTCTGTCGGGATCATAACGCTTCGCGGTTTCATCATAATCGGCCGCGCGGAACCCGACTCCCCCGATCTCCGCCTTCGAAATGTTCTTCACCGCGTACGTCACGGAAAACCTGCCGTCGGAGGAGCCGTGGATCAGGTGCGCCGCGGCGCCCATATTCGCCCGCAGGTCCTCGTTTTCCGGCTTGCGGAATTCCTCCAGCGTGTGCAGGCGCCCGCGGTACCCGTATTTGCGGATCAGTCCGTCCACCGTCTGATCCTCCCCGAACTGCTTCACACCCGGCGCGAGGATGATCAGCTCTCCCCCGTCCGCCATGGCCATGCGCGTGCGGTACACCGCCTTGTTGCCCAGCCACGTGCTCTGGAATTCGGAAGGCTCCAGGTATACCACGCATTTTCTGATGCCGTGCTCCACAAAATCGATGTTCTTCTGCTGGCTCAGCTTCACCGCCTGCGTGAGACACTCCCGGCCTTCCCCGATGAACAGCCCGTGCGTGCGGATGTTTCCGCCCGGCGCCGTGGTAACGGTCAGGACAAACAGGATGGGCCGCTCCTTCAGGTAATGCTCCACGGACCAGTCGAACAGCCGCCTTACCGGCGTATGATCCCGGCCCATCATCCGCTCCATCCCGTAGACCGCGCCGATCATGTGCGATTTGTTGATCATATCGCTTCCGCCCACGCCGACAAAGAGGTTCTTGGCGTGGTTGGACATGCCGATCACTTCATGGGGCACCACCTGGCCCGGGGAAATGATCAGGTCATAGGAAGGATCCATGACCCGGCGGTTGATCTCCACGCTGACCGGCTCCTTCCAGAGCCCCTCCGTGATGTCCGAAAGATACGCCGCGGGCGCTTCGCCGAGCTTCACCACGTCGTGCCGCCAGTCGTGCACCAGCATGGTTTCATAGGGGATATCCCCGAACATCGCGTCCCACTGGGTGCGCGAAACCGGCATATGCGTGCCGAGCGCCGGCATGATGTCCACCTGCGCGCCGCTCTCGCGCAGCGTATGATAGTAAACGTTCGTGATGAACCCCGCCCCGGAATGATACCGGGTAAAATCGGGCGGCAGGATCAGTACCCGGCGGAGATTGCGTCCGGATACGGACTGCACCAG
>CADBNX010000478.1 GCA_902796115.1 uncultured Eubacteriales bacterium | reverse complement strand
TCGCACAGAAGCGGCACCCGGTGCCGGCGGCACACTGCCGAGAGCGCCCCGATATCCTGCGTCGCGCCCAGATAATCCGGGCTCGTCAGGTATACCGCGCAGAAATCGTCCTTCCCCAGCGCCGCCTCCAGACGCTCCGGCGAAACGCGGCAGGAGCACAGCCCCTCGCCGGCCTCGGGCATCATCCAGACGATTTCGGCGTCGCACAGCGCGCAGGCGTCCACGAACGATCGGTGCGCGTTCCGCGCAGCGAGCACCTTTCTTCCGCGCCCCGATGTCACCGCGAGGTACACCATGGCCCGCACGCACTGACTGGACCCGCCGCAGGAATACACGGTCTTCTCCGTTCCGAAGAGGGACGACGCGTTTGCCTCGCTCCCGGCAATGATGCCGCGGGCTTCGTCCAGCACGTCCGCGCCTTCGATTTCCGTGATGTCGTACGCTTCCCCGTGCGCGCCGCGGCCCTTGTGCCCGGGCATGTGATACCGCACGGTGCCGGAGGCGGCGTACGCGCGCACAAAATCGTCAATCGGGGTTTTCATCTTCCGCTTCCGCCGCGCACATCATCACCGCGCATTCGATCCGCTTTTTGAACAGCTCGCATCCGGCCGCATACACGCCGCGGATGGAACCGGACGCGTGGTACGCGTTTGCCGCGCAGCCGCCCGAACAGTAGAGCCGGGCCCAGCATTCGCGGCACTCGGGACGGGCGTACGCGTTGCACCCGCGGAATTCCTCCCGGAGAGTCCGGTTTTTCACCCCGTCCCATACATTGCCCAGAAGGAATTTCTCCTCCCCCACAAACTGATGGCAGGGGTACAGATCGCCCCAGGGCGTCACCGCCATGTACTCCGTGCCGCTTCCGCAGCCGGAAAGGCGCTTGTACACGCAGGGCCCGTTTTTCAGATCCAGCATATAATGATAGAAGGTGATGGGCCTGCCTTCCTTCTTCCGCCGCAGCATCTCCTTTGCCAGGATCTCGTACTGCTCCTTCACGGTTTCAATGTCTTCCTCCGTCAGCGCGGCAGGGTCGTCCGGCGCGCAGACGACGGGCTCCATGCTCAGCTGCGTGAAGCCGAGCGACGCCATATGGAAAACATCCTGCGTGAAATCCGGATTCGCGTGCGTGAACGTGCCGCGGATATAGTATCCGCGCTCCCCGCGGGCGGCGACCAGGCGCTGAAACTTCGGAACCACGGTATCATAGCTGCCCCGTCCCAGATAATCCACCCGGTACCGGTCGTGGATCTCTTTCCGGCCGTCCAGGCTCAGCACCACGTTGTCCATTTCGCGGTTGCAGAAATCGATCACCTCATCGTCGATCAGCATCCCGTTGGTGGTCAGCGTAAAGCGGAAGTGTTTGCCGCATTCCTTTTCCCGCTCCCGTGCATAAGCGACAAGCTGTTTGACCACAGGGAAATTCATCAGCGGTTCCCCGCCGAAAAAATCCACCTCCAGGTGGCGGCGGCTGCCGGAGGATGCGATCAGGAACTCCAGCGCCTGTTTCCCCGTTTCAAAGGACATCAGCGCCCGCTCCCCGTGATATTTGCCCTGGCTGGCAAAGCAGTAGGAACAGTTCAGATTGCAGGTATGTGCCACGTGCAGGCACAGCGCCTTCACCACGTCGCCGGAGCGCGCCTTCAATGTGCCCGCTTCCTTTTCCCACAGATCCGGCGAAAAAAGCTTTCCCTGTTCCTTCAGCGCGCGCACGTCCGCGAGGCATTCCGAAAGCTCTCTTTCGGTCACATCGGCGCGGTCCGCGTATTTTTCCCCCATCAGGCGGATGATTTCCGCCTCCTCATGGGTTTCAAAGAGCGCGATCACGTCCCACGCCACGTCGTCCACCACGTGCACGGAACCGGACGCGGTATCCATCACAATGTTATATCCGTTCAGTTTGTATTGATGAACCATAAAAACCTCGCAAAAACCCTCGGACGTGAAGAACGGAATACGAAAAGAAACTGCTGTCCACGGGGTACACCGGCATCGGGGGGCTCGGGGGGAAAGCCCGAGTCCTGATCGTGCCCCGGCGGCTCTGCCGACAAGGCGCGGACAAAACAGCCATGCTGTTTTGTTTCCTTGACGAAATGGGCACGAATGAGAAAAACACGCCTGTGATTTTG
>CADBNX010000477.1 GCA_902796115.1 uncultured Eubacteriales bacterium | reverse complement strand
TAGGCGCGCGCGATGCCGCCGATGCGGTAATTGGGAAAATTGTACTTGCCGTGCTCGATATGATTGGGAAATCGGCGCAGGTAGGCAACGGCCTCATCCCGGAAAGCCGTATCTTCCGCCGCTTCGGAAAGCTTCAGCACCCCGAAAAGCGAAAGCAGGCCGAAATAGTGCTTCAGCTCCGGCGTGACTTCCTGCAGATGGGCATACACATGTTTCCCGATGTCCAAAGGTGTGCGCATATTCATTCCTCCATCCATTACGGCTCAGTCTTTGGCTGAGCTGTATGCGGGAGGTACCCGTACCTCCCGCAGGTCCACCGGCAGGGGGGTACCCCCTGCACCCCTCATTCGGGTTTTTGCTGCCGCCGAAGCTGAGCAGTAACTCCCATACAGTTTCCGGGTTCAGATCCGGGTTGCGGACTCGAAATCGATGGCGTAGAAAACCATCTTCGGATGGTCGATCACAAAGAGGATCACATCCACCACGTCCTCCGCCTGCATCAGCTTGCTGCGGTCCACGGCTCTCGTGCCCCAGAACGGGGTATCCGTGCCGCCGGGGTTCAGGGTGGTCACCCGGATCTTTTTCGGTCCGAGCTGGATCTGCATCGCGGTGGAAAGCATATTTACCGCGGATTTTGCCGTGCAGTACAGCGGCGCGTTTCCGTTCGCCTTCCGGGCGGCCATGCTGCCGATATTGACGATCAGCCCGCCTTCCTCCACGGCGTGCAGGGCATAATGCTTCGACGCGAACAGCGTGCCCTTCACGTTCACGTCCATCATTTTGTCGAAGGCTTCCGCCGTCACGCTCTCCATCTGCGTGGGAATGGAAAGCCCGGCCAGGTTGACCAGCACGTCGATTTTCCCGAGTTTTTCCTCCGCCTGTGCGAAGAACGCCGCGACCGGCTCCTCCTCATAAATATCAAACGCGGCGGAAACGGTCTTTACACCGTATTCCTTTTCCAGCGTCTGTACCTGCTCTTTCAGCTGCTCCGCCTGATTGGAACAGAGCGCCAGCGAAGCGCCCTTCGCCGCGAGGCGCGCACAAAGGTTCTGTCCCATGCCGCCGGTGCACCCGGTTACCGCGATCACACTCATGCCGTTTTCCTCCTTTTCTCATTCGGCTGCCGAAGATCCGCACGGGACGGATCCGGTTTCCCGTTTCCGTCCCGTCCGTTTTTTGTCAGCCGTTCCCGTTGATGACCTTCTCAAAGAACTGCGAATAGTCCTTATCCGGAAGGCTGGGGATCTTCCGGTAGCCCTGTCCGATGTTCAGGCCGTTCTCCACCAGTTTCCGCTGCAGCTTGCCCACGTCCAGCTTTCTCGGCGTGACGTCCTCGTCCAGCGACAGGGCCGCTGCCGTACCCGCGGATTCGCCCATCGTCATGCAGCACATGATCAGCCGCGTGCCGGACTGTCCGGGGATATCCGCCGACAGGTTGCGTCCCGCCGCCAGCACGTTCTCCAGCCGCACCGGCACCAGGCTGCGGTACGGGATATCGTAGAAGAATTCCTGGTCGTCCGTCAGCTCCACCATGTTGATCCTGGGCAGCCCGTCCTCCGGCGGCAGCTGGGAACCCCAGCCCGCCCGGTTCGCGATATACGCGTCGCGTCCGTCCGGCAGCTTGCCCTTGAACCATTTCATATTTCCCGCCACAGTGAACCCGTGCAGGTCGAACCCGTGGTGGCTGATCGCGATCACATCGTCAAAATGCCGTGCGTAGGCGATATCCGATCCGGTAAAGATGTATTCACCCACGATCCTTCTGCTCTCCCGCACGCCCAGCAGCGAGCCCGTATAGGAGAGATAGGCGTGTTCGAAGCCGGGGATATTCTCCCGGATGAATTCCGCCAGGATGCGGCACTGCTCGCGTCCCTCGATATACATGCGGGTCAGATCCTCGTTTTTCGTGGGACGGCAGAAACGGGAGTGCGCGAAGCAGATGCTCACCTCGTCCATGCCGCAGTGTTCCGGACGCCCCGGGATATGCGTCATCCAGTTCAGGTGATTGTCGATCTCATAGGGCAGTTTCTTTTCTTCCAGGGCTTTGGCAATCGTTTTGATCCACTTGACATCCTTCTTGCGGATGTCGCAGTCCAGGTATTTGTCATAGTCCACGCCGCCCATCACGAACTCCAGCGAGCAGCCCATCGAGATGCCGTCTTCCTCGCGGCCCGTCATCGTTTCCCCGCCCGCGAAATACACCAGGTCGGAATCGCCCGACGCGTCCACGAAGCGTTTGCCCAGGATGGCCCTGTCCCCTTCCTTCGTGTGCACCACGATGCCCTTCACCGTGTTGCCTTCCACGATCGTATCCACCAGCGGGGTCACCAGCAGCTCATCCGCGCCGTACTTTTTGATCATCCGGTCAAATACCAGCTTATGCTCTTCGGGATTGGAGTTGCGTTTCCACAATCCCCCCATCGCTTCCAGTTCCTTAAAGAATTCGGCGCCCAGTCCGCTCACAAAATCCATCGGGATATTGACGATGCCCATCGTGGCAAGCCCGCCGAGTGCGGAGGTGTTTTCCACCACGACGGTCTTTTTTCCCGCTTTGGCGGCGGCCAGTGCCGCGCCGACGCCCGCCATGCCGCCGCCGACCACCACGACGTCATATTCCGCCATCACCGGGATGCTTGTTCCCTTCGTCCGGATGGCTCCGTTTTCCCGTACATATTCCAGCATGTCACTTTTCCTCCTTTTTCTCCACACGCACAATGGCTTCCGCCTGGCAGTTGGCAAAGCATTTCCCGCATCCGATGCACTTGTCCGGATCGATCACGGCCGATACGTCCTCCTCCACGGTGATGGCCCGCACCGGACAGCCGTATACACAGCACAGACACAGCGCGCAGCCTTCCCCGACCTGATAAATGTATTTCATGCCGGCCTCCTCCCTTCATTCCGTTTTCATTATAGAAACACCGCCCCGAAAAGGAAATGACCCATTTTCTCATCGATTTGCACAATATTCTCATTTTCACTTGACGTCGGAGCCGGGGAGGGCTATGATGGGAGGCGAGGTGAACGCCATGCTGATGGACTGGGAGGATTTGACGAGAAAGGAATGCGCTCTGTCCGGGATTTCCGCCATATACCAGACCCCCGCTTACCGGAAGCTCCGGAACGATTCGCGAAAAATCAACGGTTTTCTCCTGATCGAAAAAGGGGAATGCCACTATCTGTGGCAGGACGGCAGCGCGTGGCTCTTCCCGGGCTCGGTGATCTATCTGCCCAAGGGGTCCCGGCACACGATGACGGTGACCACCCCGGAAATCGCCTTTACCCGCGTGGATTTCACCGTCACCGTCGGCGGGCAGGAGGCCTTCTTCTCCCGCGGGCCCATGGTGCTGACCCCCCACGCCTCGCCGGCGTGCGCGGAGGCCTTTCATCGTCTCACCGACGAATACTTCGGCATGGCCAGCCCCATCCGGGAGAAAAAACTGCTCTGTGACATCATGCTCGCCATTCTGGACGGGGAAAGCCGCGATTCCCGGCACCGCATCGCGCCTGCGCTGGACTATATCCGCGCGCATTACCGTGAAAAAATCGACATTCCCGCGCTCTCCGCGCTCTGCTTTCTGAGCCCGGCCCAGATGTACCGCCTGTTTGAGAAAGAAACGGGGCTTGCGCCGCTGGCCTACCGGGAACAGCTTCGCGTGCGGCACGCCTGCCTGCTGCTGCGCGAGCCCGAGTGCAGCGTCACGGAAATCGCGTCCCAGCTCGGCTACGAAAGCCTGTATTATTTCAGCAGGGTTTTCCGGCGGAAAACCGGGCTGTCGCCTTCCGAATACCGGAAACTTGAATCCGCGCACCAGACGGCACAGGAAAGCTGAAAGAACCGAAAGCGCTTTCCGCCGCGGCAGGGAACAGGAGGTTCGGCAATGAAACGTTTTATATTCGGCTATGACCGGGCGCATCCGGAAGCGTGCGCAGCGGACCTGAAAAGCCGTGGGATCGACGCGGTGGTCGCGGGCAGCTTCGGGGAGGACGCGGCCGAAGCGTTCCGGAGAGCGGAGATGGAGATATACCTGTGCTTCGGCGCTTTCTCGCTGAACGGCGCGGACCCGAAAGACGCGGATCTGTGCGTGACCGCGTCGGGCAGACGCACCGTATGGTTTTCCTCCGGATG
>CADBNX010000476.1 GCA_902796115.1 uncultured Eubacteriales bacterium | reverse complement strand
GTATAATGATTGCGGAAAGGAGCTGACAGACGTGAGCAACAACGTTTACACGCTGGACGAGATTCGCCGGATCGCTGCGCCGATCGCCCGGAATTATGATATAGCCGCGCTGTATCTCTTTGGCTCCTATGCCCGTGGCGAAGCGACGCCGGAGAGCGACATCGACTTTCGCGTGGACCGGGGAGATATGAAGGATTTGCTGTCGCTGGGTGATCTCTTCTGCGATCTGGAGGACAGCTTTGACAAAAAGCTGGACGTGTTGACGGCGCAGATGCTTTCCCCCGCGTTTTTGCAGAGCATCCGTCCGGAGGAGGTTCTGATCTATGCCCGCAATTGACCGGGATAAAAACATACTCGGGCACATTTTGCAATATTGCGATCAAGTGGAGACTGCGCACCGGGATTTTGGCCGTTCGGAGGAACGCTTTCGCGAAAGCACCACCTGCCAGAACGCCGTTGCCATGTGTATTTTGCAGATCGGCGAATTGGTTGGGCAGCTCAGCCCGGCGTTCCGGGAATCCCACGCGGAGATCCCCTGGCGCAAGATTCGTGGAATGCGCAATTATGTCGCGCATGAATACGGCTCCATTGACATTGCCGTCGTGTAGTATACCGCCGGGACCGGCATCGATGAATTGCGGGTGTTTTGCCGCACACAGCTGAACAAATAAACATGGTTGCCGCCGTACGGGATTTGTTGCGCGACAGCGTTCATATTATATTCAGTCACAATGTGCAATTCGTTCCTGAAAAATGACGATTCGTCCCGGAAATCGCCCAGGTTCCCCGTGTATTCCGTCAGCCATTGCCGAGCTTTTGTATCACACCGATATCACTATGATTCCTTTTCTCTTACTGCCAGTTCACAAACGGGATCCCGTACTGCTCCGCCAGCTTCTGCGTGTTCCCGCCTGCAGGCGCGTAGATGACCGCCTGATTCGACCCCGCGAACGTGTCCTTCTGGAAGGTCACGTCCTTCGGCAGGTAGATCCCCACCAGATTCCCGCAGTCCGCGAACGCGCGGGCGCCGATCTCCTTACAGTCATTGCCCGCCTTCACCCAGCGGAACGGTGTCCCCATAAAGGCTTCTTCCCGGATCGTTTTCGTCTTTGCCGGAACGGTCAGGATCCTGCCGTCCGGATGCTGCACGCTGTCCTTATATACCGCCTTGATGGTCACGTTATTGGGAGACATATAGAGGCGCGGGCTGCTTCCCGTCCATCCGCCCCAGTCCATCCACATGCCCCAGGTTCCAATGTATTCGGCAAGCATGCCGCTTGCGTCCGCGGTGATTTCCCAGCGGACGAAATCCGCGGGACGGTCAGGCTTCAGCGTGAATTCATCTCCTCCGTGCAGTTCCAGGGCGGAGCCGGTTCTGGAACCGGAAACGGCTTTTCCGCCGGTCACGGTCAGTTTATACGTGGACGTGGTTTTCCGGACGCTGGCGGTGATGTCGACGGTCGGCGCGGTCACATCATGACCATCATTTGTTTCCGCAACGCCGGCCACATACATCAGCTCCCTGGTTCCGGTCCCGTTGCTGTCGTATTCCTGATTCTCCATCACCAACGCCGGGTAGGCGATGCTGATTTCGGCCTGATACTTGTTCAGCACCTTCACGTGATACATGACGTCCGTTCCGATGATATCCAGGTCCATCCTCGTAATGGCGCTTATCTTGTCCCTTCCCACAGACTCATAGGTCACAAGTATCGGTTCCACCTTTTCCCCGTAGGTAAAATCGAAATGTACCTTCGTCTTATCCGCTTTCAGCTCATAATCCGGCCCGGAATAATCGCCTGCCCGCACCTGCGTAATATCGCACAGGCCGCAGGTGCGTTTTTCCTGGCCTTTCACCTTGGGCGTGGCTTCCCGGCATTGGGTCCATTCGCTCCAGTCATGGCCGCACGCGTCCTCATACTCGCCCTTCTCCACAAACGCGCCGCACAGTTTGCAGTAGACGTCGCCGGTGTAGCCTTTCTTTGTACAGGTCACTTCGTAACCGTCCCGTTCCTCGTAAACATTGCTCCAATACTGGGGATAGCGGTCGGGGTCATATTTCACGCTTCCGTAAATGCCGTGGGTAACGCCTGTTGTCTTTCCTTTTACCACCTTGCTGCAGACGGTGCAGCGGAAGTCGCCGGAGTAGCCGGTTCTGGTTTCAAGATCGGTGTACTGATAGGTTCCTCCGCTGTTTGCAGTGTATGAACAGAAAGCCCGGACCTCGGTGCCCGCGATGGGTTCCTTTGACAGGGTATGTCCAGTGGGCTCGATGCGGCTGAGCGTTTGGGCGATCCCCTTGCAGCGGCTGCAGCGCAGCACGTTGGCTCCCGCGACGGTGCAGGAGGGGGCGATTTTATCCGCGTAAGTCGCAGCGCCCTGATGATCGCATTTCGAGGGGAAGAAACCAAGCGCCACAGGACCTGCGGGCATGGTGAAGGTGGCGGTAAAGGTGTTCCCGTCCGCCTTGAAATCCGTGATCGCGCCGTTCTGGTAAGCCTTCCAGGAACCGTAGAGCGTAAGCCCCTCCGTAGACGTCACTTCGTCCAGCGACCAGCCGTGGATGGTACCGGGATAGGCCGCGTCATTGACGGTGTAGCCTTCATACAGCTGCACCGTCAGGGTAACCTTCTCCCCTGCATTGGCGGCAGTGGGGCCCTTGATCAGCGCTCCACCGAAGCCCTCGGCGGTAATCTCACCGAACACCTCGGTCAGGATGGGCCATTTGCCGGTAAACTCCACAACCTCACAGTGGCCGCACAGCGTGCAGCTGCGGTAGGCGCGCCCGGGATGCGACGAAGAGGGGTCACGGGTGACCGTCCAGGAATTGTAGGAATGCAGTTCTTTCTTTTCCGCGTTGCATCCCTTCGTAGCGCAGTAGCGGACGTGGTAATCTTCGGTGATATATCCGTTGGGCAGCATATACGCACCCTTAACGGCATGGTACAGGGTATATCCGGTAGGCAGTGTGTAGGTACCCTTGCTGGAATCGATCAGATTGGTGAAATCATGTGTGTGAGCCAGCTTCTCGATCGTCCGGTACCGTATTTCTCCGCAAACGCATTTCCGCTGCTCTCTTCCCGCTTTTGTCTCAGTTGCAGGAGTCACGGTCTGCCATGCCTGGAACAAATGCGCGCTCAGATAATTGATTTTTCCGCATTCGCATTCCGCCCAGTGCCTGGCTGAATTCTTCTTGATGATCGTGAATTGATGAACGTGACCCGGCTCCACTTTGGGAATAATCGTTTCTTTTTTTTGTCCGCAGCCCAGACAGGTCTTCCTCCTCAGGCCGGTCTGTTCGGAGGTGGCGACCCGAACGACGGTTTCCTCTCCCCAGCGGTGCGGTTCAGGATCACCCTTTGTCACTTCGCAGCCCTCGCCGAGGCAGTAATAGCTGTGGGTGGACGCGCCATTGCTCCGATACTCGCCAAACACGTGACGTGCATTGATCTTCACGGTGCGGGTAGTTGCGCTTCCCTTCGCGTTGGTCACCACGCAGTAATACTGGTAATTGTAGTTACAGGCGTCGGTATCAACGACAAGCTTCAGTCTGGAGGTTTTTGTGCCGATGGCAAATTCCGGATCTTCCGCAAGCGTACGGAAAGAACTGTCTCCATATTTCACATACCATTGATAGCTCAGCTTTCCTTCCCCGCCGGCGATAAGGGACAGTTCGGTCCAGAGCGGGGTGTCGTCGATATGCGCGGTGCTGACCCTGCCCTCATAATCCTTGGGCTGACTCATGATATAGGGAGCGCCATTCGCGGGAATTTCCACATAGGGAATGGAAACCAGGCTCATGGTCTCGCCGCAGACGGAACAGGGGATCCGGGCTGTGCCTTTTTTCCGCGTCATGGGATCGGGTAATTGAACGGTAACCGCGTTTCCCTCCACATGCGCGGCAGCATTCACGGCGGCGCCGCAATCCTGACACACATGCCAGTGGGCAGAACTGTCAGATGACCACGCGCTGCTCACATGGGCGTGCGCGCATTTGTTATGATCGCAGTATTCCAGGCACCGCGCATCAGCGAAGCAATAGTGACCGATAAACTCGGGAGCCATCAAGCAGATGCCGTGATCGCAGCCCATATCCGCGGTGTTGCCCGCGCAGCAGGCTTTGCAAAGGCCGCACCAGCCGCAGAACCCATCCCCGTCAGCGCAGCCGCCGCACTGCTCGCAGAAGTGTCCGTCAGAATCAATGCTCTCCGGACAGAAACCGTGAACGCAGTGATCCCGACAGTCCTCGCACATATGACACCACTCGCACAGCTCGTCAAGCTCAAAGCAGTTCCCGCAGACGCCGCACAGGTGTTCCTCCCATTCGCTGACATTTTCCGGGCAGATTTCGTGCCCGCAGTGATAGTCCTGCTGGCAGTCTTCGCACAGACCGCAGTACCCGCACGCTGTTTCATGAGGACATTTTCCGCAGGAGAGGCAGAGATGATCATAATAACTGACAGATTTAACACAAAAGCCGTGGGCGCAGCCTTCATCCTTGCTGTTCTCTTCGCAGCACAGCACGCACAGTCCGCACGCATCGCAGAACTCGAAGCCTCCGGCTTCCATGCACTCGCCGCACTGCTCACAGATCCAGTCGTTATCCACGTCGCACTCAACGCAGTGATCTCCGCCGGAAGGGCACCAGTCAACCTCCTCCCCAAAGCAGTAATCACATTCAGGGCAGTGAGATTCACCGACCCGGCAGTCCTCGCACAGATGGCAGTCGTCGCATACGTCGGCCTCATTTCCGCAGACACCGCACTCCCTGCAATGACCGAAGTTTGCCAGAGTACTTTCATCCTGCAGGCATTCGCGGCAAAGCTCACATTCCGGGCACCAGTCATCACCGGTTTCATCATAGACCAGATACGATTCGCCTCCCAGGCCCAGCGTATTGCCGCATCCTGCGCATTCCCAGACATCTTCGAGGCACTCCTCGCACACATGTTCGATGCCGGGATAATCCACGTCTTCACCCGTCAGTTGGTTGCTGCTGTCCAAACAACATTTTCCGCATATATCGCAGAAGTAGGAATCCTCGTGGCAGCTCAGACATATATCGGACTCGCATTCAGGACACTCTTCCACGTCGTTTCCCATGCACTCGCCGCAAATTCCGCAGTGAAAATCCGCGACGCAGTATACACAGTGTTCTTTATTGTCACAAAAGTACAAGCTGGTCATCAGATCCACCGCGTCTCCCCATCCGGAGGAAGTATAGTGAAACGCAGCTGTCATTTCTTCGCCGCAGGTAGGGCAGATAACAGTAGCCTCCCCCTCGCCCCACTCGGTGTCTGAATACTCCACCTCGATCTCAATCCCGTCCCAATCGCCTGAGAACCCTCCCCCCAGCGCGCGGGCCGGCGACGGACACAGAAAAACCCATCCGGCCGCAAGCAGCAGCGGCAGGATCAGGTAAAGCAGGCGGTTCAGACTGCGGATAAGGATACGATTGTGCTGTCCAGTGCCGGGATGCGATAAGATTGGTCTGCTGTTCATGTCTGTTCAACCCTTCTTTCCGTTCAGACAGCGGTCTGTGTTTGTGTTTTTTCATGCTTTGGGAATTTTGAAAAGCTTTTTTCCAAAAGATACGGCTTCATTTCGTCGAATTGTCCTTCATCCGGTCCGCGTCGCTGACCGCGATCCCCAGCCGCGAAGCCTGGGCCACCATCGCCGTGCGGGAGTGAATGCCGGTTTTTTCCATCAGATCGTCCAGATAATCCTTGACGGTGGCCGGGCTGAGGTACAGCCTTTCCGCGATCTCCCGGTTGGACAGGCCCTCCGCCATCAGCCGCAGGACCTCACGCTGCCGGACGGTCAGCTCCGCCGCCGGAAGGGCTCCCAGCGCCACACCCGGTGCGCTGCCGGGGTAAACCGATTCTCCGGCCATGGTCCGGTCCATCACCTCCAGCAGAGACATACTGGAATAGGTTTTGAACCAGAAGCTCTCCACCCCGGATTCCCGGGCCTTTTTCAGCCAGTCCGTGTCTGCCATGGAGGTGGTTACGATCACCCGGACCCGCGGATAGCGCCGCTTGATTTCGCCTGCGGCGGTCAGCCCGTCGATCCCGGAGGCCATCATCACGTCCAGGATGACGAGATCCGGTGGGGTGTTCTCCCGGCACCAGGCCAGGACATCCGACGCGAAGGGCAGTGACGCTGCGATCTCATACCGCCGGGAAGGCTTGATGAAGAGCTCCATGTATCCCCGGGAAATCATCTCATCGTCCGCAATGACGATTTTATACGGCTCAGTCAAACGGCCTCACCCGCCTTTCTGTCGCGCAAATGAACAAGGTTATCCTTATTAATTGTACCGGAGAGGGAGCAGGGCCGCATCCCCCCAAATGGGGGTTTTTACGGAAAAGCGGCGCTGTGTTTCATTTCCCACAAGCGCCGCCCGGTTATGCTGTTTTCGGAAGGACGATGCTCATCCGGAACTCCGGTTCGCTCCGGACGGTCATCGTGCCGCTCGCGCCTTCGACGGTCCTTCGCAGGGCGGCCAGGCCGCCGGTTTCCACGATCGGGCCCTTCGGCGGGCTGCCGTTGTTGGAAAACACGGCGGATACCTCCGTATCGCCGCCGGTGATCACAACGCTCAGCCGGTCGCCTCCCGCATGCCGGACCGCGTTGGCCGCGCACTGCTCAACGGCCTGGGCGATCAGCCCGCGGGCAGGCTCCGTCTCCGGAATATCTCCCGTGATTGCCACGCTGACGCCGATCCTGCGCGCCATCCTCAGCGCCTCCTCCAGCGGATCGACCTCCGGGTCCGGCTGCTCCGCCTCACCCAGCAGGAAGTGATTGCTGACATCCAGCAGATGAAGAAGCTCCTCTTCCCTTACATTCTCGGGATGATCCAGATAGTACTTCCCGGACAGGAGCACGGCGCCCATCCGGTCATGCACGGTCATCCGGGCGTTCATGACCTCCCGGGCCGCCACGAGGCTCCGCTCCCGGGCCGCCACCGACCGCATGCGGAACTGCACCTCCCGCAAGTGATCGTTCTGATTCCTCAGCTCTTTGTTGATCCGGTACTTGTCCGTCCTGTCAACCGCTGTCAGCTGGTCATATTCCCGCCCGTTCAGTGTGATCCGGCTCTGTGTGAACTGCCAGGCTCTTCCATCGGGCGTATGCGTCAGGTGATCTTCGTCGGAAACACTTCTGACGCGCCGGATAAACCGGTGTGCGTCGCTCAAGGTTTCGCCGGTCAGCTCCCGGCATAGCTCCGTCATCTTCAGATTCGCAAGGAGCACCGTCCCGTCCGCGTCGCTGATCATCAGCGCCGTCGGCAGCAGGTTCACCGTCTGGCGGATCGAATCCACGCCCGGGTGCGTTCTCTGAATCCGCAGCAGAATCCTCACATGGAGATAAACCGCCAGCGCAGAGATGAGTTCCGCGCCCGCGAAAAGGAACCACGGCGCCGCGAAAAGTCTTTCCTCAAAGCCCAGCCGGAAGCCGGTCTGCCCCATAATCTCTGCATTATAGGAATAATTCAAAAGAACGCTCAGGAATCCAAACCACAGCAGAAAGTGTGCCGACGCCATCACCAGGCAGGCTTTGGCCCGTCTGCTCCGGAAGAAGAGGAGCATGACGGCCAGCTGCACGCCTGTGAGCAGAGCAGCCGTGAAATAAACCAGATATCCGGGCAGCGTACAGATGACGCTCTGGAGGGATGTCATACAGAATCACCTTCCAGCATAAATCTCAGCACCAACTGCCCGTCCTCGCGGGAAAGACGGAGCGGCAGCGGCAGATCGGGCATGTTTTCAGGATTCGCTCCCTCGTCCGCCATGATCAGCAGTTCGTGATCCTGCAGGTGAATGAAGAGATCCTCTTTCTTTCCGAGCAGTGCTTCCACTGCGGCCTCAAAGCAGTCATAAGCTGCCATGGCTTCCCGGCAGGGGAAAGCCCGTCCCGCCCGGTTGTCCACAGCGGCGCTCATGCCGCAGTAGTGCAGGTAATGCGACGATTCCTCCAGAGCGGAAGCAAGTTCCCCCGCGGAGATCGTCCCGCGTTCCGCCTCCATCAGCACAAAATTCGCCTTTCGCTTGACATAGGCTGTCAGTGCCAGCGCTTTGGCGATATCCGGGCGGAAAGAGGCTGTGCCCGGCTGCGCATGCTTAAGGATCTCTGAAATCTTTTTCTGGGTGGGATAGACTTCCAGCGCGGCTTTTTGATACAGGCGGCTCCGTTCCTCAACGCGCGCCTGCTCCTTGGTCAGCTCCCGCTCCCGTTCCAGGAGATCATTCTCCTGAAGGAGCGTTTCGTGAACGTCCCGCAGCTCTTCATTCAGGCGGTTCAGCGCACTTTCATCTTCTGTCCAGAAAGCGAATCCGGACCGGACGTTCATGCCGTACAGGCGGATATCCGGAACCGGGTAAAGAGGCGCGTTCAGAGAAGCCCGCAGCTGCCCGTCCTCCGCCCGGACGGGAGACCGCGTCCTGAAGGCCGGTTTCAAATTCCTGTCAGTGATCAGGGCAGGAATATCCATCCGCGAGAAAAAACCGGGATAGTTCCCGTTGCTGGGGATCAAGCGGCTGCGGATACAGGACTCAAACACGCTGATCATGCTGAAAATGCACATTTCCGCCCATTCATAGGTGATCGGTATGGAATCCTTGGGAAACCGTTTCCAGAATACGATAAGAGGCGGGATCAATAAAAGAATGAAAAGGGGCAGCAGGGCTTTTTTCCGGTTGCCGCTCCTCTTGCAGGCCACGGTCAGAGAAAAAACGCCCGCTGTCAGCGCTGCACCGGCCCAGCCATAGGCGGTGTAAAACAGAAAACCATGCGTATAAGTCCCGTTCTTTCCGATCAGATCGTCTATGGGCATCTCATTGGGCAAAAATGCCTTCATGTGCAGGTCGTTGGTCAGCACGCCGAGCGCAAGCAGGCCGGCAGGGATCAGGAGCAGAAGCTCGCGGGGCCTCCGGTTGCCTGCTTCCCGTCCGATGCGCAGACTGGTCATCAGAAAGAGCGTCGGGATGAAGAGCAGCGGCACATAATAAACATACCAGCACAATCGGGTCAGGCCCGGAAGTACTGCAATCCGGTACTTGGTGAACTGCGCGGCCAGAAACAGCAGCATCAGGCCCCCGGAAGACAGGAGATAACCCTTCGCCCGCGTCGGCAAAAGCCGCTCGCTGACCGACAGCATCCAGAAAAGAATCAGTCCGGCATAGATCGCGTATTCGGCGCAGTACAAGGCACTGATCAGCAGGGGGTATTCTTCCGGATCCGTTGAATGCAGCGCGCCGGCAAGCAAAAAGAAGGCAATGAACAGCCAGGGGCGGCGTGCGGTCGTGCGGTCATTCATCACTTTCACCTCCTGCAAAAAGGCTGTTTCCCGTTTGTTCATAACGTTCCGACAGCGACTTTACACTCATTCCTTTCCCGCTGAACAGGGTATTTCGCCGCAAATTGCCCTTTTTCCTGCATGCCTTCAAAGGCTGTCGTGCAAAAGCAACGCCGGGGTTCTTTTCGTATCACACCGATACCGAGCCCCGTCAGTCCGGATACCCGTCGGATCGATACGCCCTCCTTCAGCACTTTGCGCAGTGCCGCGTCCCGTTTGTCTCTCCGGACTCTGAAACCGATTCCTTTGCTTTCTCTCTTGACTTTT
>CADBNX010000475.1 GCA_902796115.1 uncultured Eubacteriales bacterium | reverse complement strand
CGATCATCATGCCCTTCACGAAGTATTTCTGCACGAAGGGGTAGGCAACCAGCAGCGGCGCGGAGGCGACGACGATCAGGGAATATTTCATCGCTTCCGCCATGTACGCCCGGCGGGCGATCGCCGCGATGGTATCCGCGTCCATGGAGGAGGTGTCCACCGTTTTCAGGGAATTGGTGGCTTCCAGCAGCATGGAGCGCAGGAACATCTGCAGCGGCAGGTAATCGTTTTTAGTGATATACACGAGGGCGTTGAAGTAGTCGTTCCACTTGCCCACGGCGAAGAACAGCGCCATGACCGCCAGGATGGAGCCGGAAAGCGGCATCGCGATGGTGAAGAAGGTTTTGAACTCGCTGGCGCCGTCGATGCGGGCGCCCGCGTACAGCTCCTCCGGGATGGTGCTTTCAAAGAAAACGCGGCTGACGATCATGTTGTAGATGCTGGAGGCTCCGATGAAGATCAGGGAATACCACTGGTTCACGAGCCCGTAGCTCTTGATGACCAGATAGGTGGGGATCAGTCCGCCGCTGAAATACATCGGGATCAGGAAATAGATGCTGAACAGGCGTCGTCCCGGCAGTCCCCGCTTGCTCAGCCCGTACGCGCAGGGAATGGTCAGGATCAGGCTGTAGAGCGTGCCGACGGTCGCGTAGAAAATCGTGTTCCGGTAACCGATCCAGATGTTGGATTCCTGCAGCAGGTTGGTGTACGGCTCCACGGTGAAGCCTTTGAACCAGAAGAATACCTCGCCCCGGGACACCGCGTAGGGATCCGAGAAGGAAGCCAGCAGCACGAAATACAGCGGATACAGGCAGACGAAGAGCAGCAGCAGGTTCAGCAGTACGTTGATGCAGTCGAAAACCACATCGCCTTTGGTGCGGCGGATAGCGGAGTACTTTTTCTTCATGCGCGTACCTCCTTTCTTACCATAATGAGGTATCGGACAGTTTTTTGGATATGGTGTTCACGATGATCAGCAGCGTCACGTTGACCAGGGTGTTGAACAGCCCGATCGCCGTCGAGTAGCTGTACTGCCCGCCGAGTAGACCCAGCTGGTAGGTGTAGGTGGATATGATTTCCGAGGCGTCAAGGTTCAGCGGGTTCTGCAGCAGATATACTTTTTCAAAGCCCACCGAAAGAATGGAACCGCAGCGCATGATCAGCATGATCACGATGGTGGGCAGCAGCGCCGGGATATTGATATGCCAGATGATCTGCACCCGGCTGGCGCCGTCGATGTAGGCGGCCTCGTGCAGCTCGGGACTGACGTTGGAGAGTGTGGCCAGGTAGATGATCGTGCCCCAGCCAAGGCCCTGCCACACGCCGCTCCACACGTAGATATGCGGGAAATAGGCCGCGGTGCCCAGGAAATCCATCCTTGTGCCGCCCAGCGCCGCGATGATATTGTTGAAAAGACCCGCCGACTGGTTCATGAACAGGTTCAGCATGGCCACGATGACCACCGTCGAGATGAAGTGCGGCGCGTAGGTGATCATCTGCACGGTCTTTTTGAATTTCCGGCTGCGCAGTTCGTTGATCAGCAGCGCCGCGATGATGGCCAGCGGAAACGTGGCCAGCGAATACAGGGAAAGGGTCAGCGTGTTTTTAATGATGCGCCAGCAGTGGGGGTAGGTAAAGAATTTCTCGAACCATTTCAGCCCCACCCACGGGCTGTTAAAAAAGCCGAGCTTGGTTTTGAAGTTGCGGAACGCGATCTGCACGCCGTACATGGGCATATAATTGAACATAAAGATATGCACCACCGCGGGCAGCATCAGCACGTAGATCTGCCAGTAATCGAAGATGCGCCGCCAGAGCGGCTTGCGGTGGATGCGCATTGGGGCTGGGGAAGCGGAGTTCAGCAACGAAAAAACATCCTTTCTGAATGGAATGCGGCATTGCGGCTGCCCTGCCGGAAAAACGCGGAGAAAATTGATTTCGCACTTATCATACCGTTTCGGGGAGCAAAAGTAAATAGCTATTTCGGGACATCGGTGCCGTTTTTGGGACAAAAACACAGGACGCGCCGAAGCGCGGAGTGAAGAGAACGCAGGACGCCCGGTACAATGATCCGGGATATT
>CADBNX010000474.1 GCA_902796115.1 uncultured Eubacteriales bacterium | reverse complement strand
TGAGCGGGCACGCATTTTGCGAATGATGCGGAAAAGGACATCTGCAACAATTGCAGAATAAATAAAGGGATTTTTCTCCGAGAAAAGAGAAAAAACCGGGAGGTCCAGGATGAAATATGATACGGTTGTCTTTGATCTTGACGGAACGCTGACCGATTCCGCGGAAGGGATTCTTCGCGCGGTACGGTATGCACTGAACCGGATCGGCAGACCGATTCCGGAAAACGGGATCCTGCAGCGTTTTCTCGGTCCGCCGCTGGCGGATTCCTTTATTCGATGGTGCGGGATGAGCGAAGAAGAAGGCGCCGTCGCTACGGAGTATTACAGGGAAGTGTACTGGAGACGCGAAGGGTGGAAAGTGAACGCGGTGTATCCGGGCATACGGGGGCTTCTGCGTGCGCTGAAGAAACAGGGGACGCGCCTCGCCGTTGCGACCGGAAAGCCTGCCAACTGCGCGATTCCGATTCTGGAATACTTCGGACTGCGTCAGTATTTTGACGCCGTGGCATGCCCCGATGACAGTGACATGCACGCGGATAAAGCCCTGCTGATCGGCAGAGTGTTGCCGGACAGACACGGAAAGGCTCTGATGGTAGGCGATACCGCAGGTGATGTGCTCGGGGCGCACACGGCCGGCATCGACAGCTGCGCGGCCATGTGGGGGTACGGGGACCGTAATGAGATCCTGCAGGCCGGGCCTGTTTATTCGCTTTCCTCTCCGGATGAACTTTCACGGCTGCTGACAGGATCTGTGCCGCGCCGCGGCATGTTTGTCTCTCTTGAAGGCGTGGATGGGTGCGGCAAAACCACCCAGCAGAAGCTGCTGGCCGAAAGACTGACAAAATACGGTTTCCGTGTGCGTATGACAAGGGAACCGGGCGGATGTGCGATCGCGGAAGAAATACGGAAAATCGTCCTGGCCAAAGATGATCTTGGTATGTGTGCGGAGACGGAAGCACTGCTTTTCGCGGCGGCAAGGGCGCAGCATGTGCGGGAGGTAATCCTGCCGGCGGTCGAAAAGGGCGAAATCGTGCTTTGCGACCGGTTTGTGGATTCTTCGCTTGTTTATCAGGGAACCGGACGCGGTCTCGGCGAAGACTGGATCAGACAAATCAACCGCGCAGCACTCTCCGTCGGACTGCCGGAGGTGACGCTGTATCTGAAACTGGAGCATCATGAAGCGCTTGCGAGACGGGGGAAAAGCAGTGAGATGGACCGTATGGAAAAAAGCGGGGACAGCTTCTTTGCAAGAACCGAGCAGGCCTACGATACGCTGGCTGCGCGTGAACCGGAACGGATCGTGACCGTGGACGCGGGCGGACAAATGGAAGAAATAGCCGAGGCGGTTTTCCATGCGGTTTTCAAGCGCCTTGAGGAGGCGGAAGCATGCTGAATACAGTCGTGGGCATGTCGGGCGGCGTCGATTCCGCTGTGAGTGCACTGCTGCTCAAGCGCAGCGGTGTGGAATGTGTCGGCGTATTTATGAAGAATTGGGAAGAAGACGGAGACGAATGCCCTGCCAAAGTTGATTTTGAGGACGTGCGGCGGGTGTGCGACCGGATCGGGATTCCCTATTACAGCGTGAATTTCGCAAAGGAATACTGGGACAGAGTTTTCTCCGAATTCCTTTCGGAACTGAAAAATGGAAGAACACCCAATCCGGATGTGCTGTGCAACCGGGAAATCAAGTTTCGTTCCTTTCTTGATTTTGCACTGAAGATCGGCGCACAGGAAATCGCAACCGGACATTTCGTGCGTCGGGATGAGGCAGGGAGACTGTATAAAGGCAAAGATCCCAATAAGGACCAGAGCTATTTTCTGTATATGCTCAAAAGCGCACAGCTCCGGAAAGCGGTATTTCCGGTCGGGGAAATGACCAAAGCCGAGGTGCGCGCAATTGCCCGCGAAGCGGGGCTCCCAGTCAGTGAAAAAAAGGATTCGACCGGAGTCTGTTTTATAGGAGAAAGAAATTTTCGTCAGTTTCTGAAGACCTATCTGCCCGCGCAGCCGGGAGATATGGTTACTCCGGAAGGAGAAACGGTAGGACGGCATGAGGGACTGATGTACTACACCCTCGGACAGCGGCGCGGGCTTGGGATCGGAGGGCGCGGTGACGGCAGAAGCTTTTTCGTTGTCGGAAAGGATCTGGAGCATAACCGTCTCATTGTCGTACAGGGCGAAGACCATCCAATGCTTTATTCGGGTGAAACATTTGCGTCCGGTGCGACTTTTATACTGGATGAAATACCGGAAAATACTCCGGTCCGTTTAACCTGCCGGTTCCGCTATCGCCAGCCGGATCAGGCTGTTACCGTGGAACGTGAAAAAGACACGCTGCACATCGTATCCGATCATAAACAGCGTGCCGTTACCCCGGGTCAGAGCGCGGTACTGTACGACGGTGATCTGTGCCTCGGGGGTGGGATCATTGAGAAAACGATTCCGTGACTATGGTTTGTTTTCGAAGGAAATCAGATCCGGGGAATCTTTGAAGGTTATGGCTGTTGCGTGAGCCGTTTCCTCAAGCCGTTTGTCTCCCCGGGCCTTTGAAATGGAATATCCGTCAACGGTATCCCGGATCTCACTCGTCAAAGCGGTATCGGAATCGACCCAGGTGAAGATGGCAAGCTGATAGGTGATTTCGTTCTGCCCGATCCTGCTTGAGGCACTCTGAATGATTGTCACGGTTGTTTCAGGATCAAAATCGGTATTTTTCAGCACGACAGCCTGCATCTGCCGGTTTTTATCAAGCCGTTCGGACGCTGTGTAGGAAGCGCTGAGCGAAGTATGATTATAATGATATACGTAATAACCTGCGACTGAGGATACCGAAACCGCAAAAAGCACACAGAGAAGGATGATATGCTTTTTTGTGAAACTCAGGCCGTCGGTCGGGGAGAGGATGAATCCCATATTTTTTGTAGGCGGGATGACCAGACGCAGGAACAGCGCAAGTACCAGTGATTCCAGCGGAAACATGGCCAGATTCTTGACAATGCGCATCAGATCGACCGGCGCATAGTATTTTCCGAGAATCATGGAGTAGTACAGCATCATAATCGGTGTCTGAAGAAGGATATTCACGAAAAAATCGATACAGAAGCGGGAAAGGATCACCCTTTTGACCGTGATCCTTGTTTTGTAAAAAAACAGCGCGAAGATCAGGGAACCGGCTATTTCCGTAAAGATGAACGGGAAGAAATACACCCCTGTCGGAAAGAAGATGGCACCCAGGGTATCGGTGATGGCCGCGGCGATGACGGCGACTACCGGACCGAATACCATCGCGCCGTAAGCGTTTACCAGAAAGCCCACACCGATTCGCAGATCCGCGGCAATCGGGATGCTGACGGACTTCAGTACGACGCGAAGCGCAATCATCAGCGCCGCGAAAACAAGCGTTTTCGTGCTGCGGAGCTCAGATGCGGCGCTTCGCCAGTATGCTTTTGAAAACGGATGAGTAAAGATCCGGGTCATAAAACACACCTCCTTGAATGCGGTACGGAGTTCCGTCAATTCGCAGAGGCAGTCTCAGCAGCGGGATGCGCCGCAGGCACCGCACCGAATCGGTTTCGTTTCATGACAACTCCCCGTTCATGAACACTTAACGCGCCTGAAGCTACTCTGCCAGATGCGAATCGGCTATTATGATAGCAAAGAACATGGTTTTACGCAATTTCATTTTGCATATTTTCAGTTTTTTCTTGACAAGTTGCATATTTGCATTATAATAATAGTGCAAGTTTCGTATGCGGAGGTGAACGGCTTGAAGTTTTGCGAAAAAGTGCGTGCCGCGCGGGTGGCAGCGGGCCTGAGTCAGAACCGTCTTGCTGAAATGACCGGTATATCCCTGAGAACCATTCAGAATTATGAAAGCGGGGAACGGCTGCCCAAACAGCGGGATACATACCTGTACCTTTCCAAAGCGCTGAATATCGATCAGGGTGTGTTGCTGGACGACAACGCCGAGTTTATCCTGAAAGCGGAAAGCGAATATGGCTCAAAAGCAGGAGCACAGGCACGGCAGCTGGTGGAGGAAATCAGCGGGCTGTATTCGGGGGGCGAGCTTGCGGAAGAAGATATGGACGCGATGATGAAAGCGATTCAGGACGCATATTGGATCGCCAAGCAGAACAACCGGAAATACGCCGGAAAAAAGCAATGACGGGGGCGTTTCATGAACGACGCGGCCATCCGTCCTCTTTGTCTTGAATTAAAAAAGCGTTACCATAGCGCCGATCCGTATCTGATTGCGGAGGAAAAACGGATCACCGTACTCGAACGCGGGGATTTCAAACGTCAGAAAGGGGCTTTTATGGTGATTGCCGGGAATGATTTCATTTTTTTGAACGGCAATCTGTCAGAGCCCATGCAGCGCGCGGTCTGTGCGCATGAACTCGGGCACGCACTGCTGCACCGTGATCTGTGCCGGGGAGGATTTCTGGAATACGAGCTCTTCAATATGTCGGATCGGCGGGAATATGAGGCCAATGTATTCGCGGCGGAACTGCTTCTGAAGGATCGGGAAATTCTGGAGATGGCACGAGGCGGACGGGATGTAGCGCAGATGGCGCAGCTTTTGAATGTCAATATCAATCTGGTACTGATCAAACTGCGCCAGATGAACCGCCGCGGATATGAATTCCGGCTGCCGCGCGCGGTGAAGAATGATTTTCTTGGCAGCGCGGAAGACAGCGTAAGCTTATAAATTATTCCGGGCAATCGTCCCCGGTCTGCGCATCGATTACCCGACGCTTTGTCCGTGCGGATAATATGCATTGCAGCAGGATGGAAACAGCGAGCAGCACTCCGCCTTCTGCCAGGATGATGCCGCGGTAAGTGCCGTAAAGGTCGAAGAACAGATTGGACAGCGGCGCTCCTACCGCATAGCCGAAACTGTTGACGGCAACGATTATGCCCAATAGTTTTGCGTAGGATTTTCTGCCGAACAGTTCCGCCGTAATCAGCGGAAGCATCACTGTTTCCAGCGGAAGGGCTGCAGCGGATACCACCCCATAGCCCATTGCCATGAAATGAGCGGTTTGTGTATTTGCGTTCGCAAGCAGAAATGTCATGCCGAGCGCCGCAGCGTCGCAGATCAGCAGGGTTTTCCTCAGCCCGATCCGGTCGCTGCAGATTCCCGTCAGGAATTTGCAGGCCGCCAGCACGATGGAATGGACACTGAGCACGGCGGCAACGGTGCCGGCGTCAAAACCGACGTCCCGGAGGTGTGCGGAAGAAATGCCGTTTACGCTTTGCAGTGCCATTCCGGTCAGAAATACACACAGCAGCGTCAGATAAAAGAAAGGCTTACGGGCCGCTTCGTGCAGAGAAATACCCGGCCAGTCAAAGCCTTTTTTCGGCTGGCGCTTATTTACGCGAACAGAAGTATTTCCGTCCTTGTATATCGAGACGACCAAAGCACCGACAGCAAAAAGAATGATCGCGGTAATCCGGTATGCGGTACGGTATCCGAATCCATCCGCGGCGGAATAAATGATCGGAGACAGCGTCTGAGATGCCAGTGCCCCGCCGAGACCGTTGGCGGCCAGTACCGCGCCCATGATGGTGCCTTTTTTCTCACGGGCCCAGATATCCACCATATAGCCTACAACCGTGGTGGTGGTCCACGCGAGCCCGGCACCGAGCAGGGCGCCGCCGAGATAGAACACACCGATGCTCTCCGCGTATGAATAGAGCAGCATGGACGCGATGAGCGAAAGGAATCCCGCGGCCACAAGCTTTCGGGGACCGAAACGGGAGATCAGTGCGCCGAAAAACAGATTGAGTGTGGCGGTGGTCAAAAAACGGATACTGTCATTCAGCGCAAACAGACCTCGTTCTAATCCGAGAGCCTCTGTGATGGCGGCAAGGTACAGCCCTTTGGTGCTGCTGCAGAAACCGAGACAGGTGAAGACCATCAGGAAACTCGCGGCGATAATCAGACGGCCCCTTACGCTGCCGGATGCGGAATCTTCTCGTTTTGCCATACCAATGCCCTTTCTGCCGCCGGAAGAAACAGATTTCTCGTGTTTCAGCGGAATCATCGCATATTTTGAGAAAACAGCAATGCTGTTGCCGTGTTTTCGGCGGCATGCTGTTTATTCACCATGGCTGCTGATATGTTGCTGCCGGATTTTGCTCTGTAAGAAAACGGGATGCTTTTTTCTGACGGCTTCTGAATTTTCTCAATAAAGGGGTTTCACGTTTTCGGGGAGCGTTCCAGCATGATTGTTTGCGCTTTTTTCAACGCTGCGTGTACGGTGTCCAGTCACGGGTTGGGATCTGCTCCATTTCTTCCGGCAGGACCCCTTCCTTGCGAAGCACAAATCCGAGATCATAATTCAGGTTCATGCTTCCGGAGGGCACGATGATTCCCTCGACTGTGACGGTGGTGTCTTCCGTTTCAGGAAGGTCGCTGTTCACCAGGGAATATTCCGTATTCTGCACCGTAGACCGCAGTTCATCCGGCATGGTCACCGTCATATCGTACGCGCCCGGATACAGATCTTTCAGGGAATAACGGCCATAGACGTCTGTTTCGGCCGAAGCGATGAATTCGCCGTACTGATACAGAGCAATGTGAATGCCGGGCATGCCCGGTTCTCCGATGTCCTGAAGGCCGTTGCCGTTGCCGTCAAGCCATGCCGTATCGCCGATGCCGCCGCGAAGGCCGATGCCGATATCACAGGAAACCAGGTGCTGTCCCATCAGCAGATGGATTTCTGCGGAACCGGTATTCAGGATCACGCTGTCACGGTCAAAAACATCTGTTTCACGTGCGAACAGATAACCATCGGGGAGTACAGTCGAAAGTATATAGGTTCCGGGATAGAGACGGTCGAAGGAATAGCTGCCGCGGGAGTCGGTATTCTTCTGCGCGATCACGTTCCCGTTCATCGAAAGGGATACGGTAATCGCGGGGAAAGGCGTGTTTCCGCCGTCAAGATTCCAGAGTGTTCCCTCGATCAGTCCGAGCCGCAGAACGGGAATCGTGAAATCCGTTTTCTTTTCGCCGTCCGCAAGCGTAAAGGGAACTGTCCACTCTGTTCCGTTCGGAATGCCTTTGTCGGTCAGGATGCAGTCCTCGTCCATCCGGAGCGTGATCGTATAATCACCCGGGAAAAGCAAGGGGGAAACAAAGGCGCCGTTTTCGTCCGTGTCCACGGAAAGCTCCAGTTCTTCGCCCCGGATCAGGAGGCTCATGCCGCGGATGGGCTGAGACGATTCCTGAAGAGCGGTGCTGGCATCCGTATCATAAAACACGATCCCCGAGATCTGTGCCGGAAGGGACAGCGTGACATCCATATCCGACAGGGATTCGCCGATATTCAGGCGAATGTGTCCGCGCGTTTCGGAAGCGACTGCTTTGGATACCAGATCGTGGGAGCTTCCGGAAACGACGTAATCCTCCGGGACGCTGATGAGGATCTGGTATTCCTCCGGGAAGAGGCCTTCAAACCGGTAGAAGCCGTTTTCGTCGGAATGGCAGCTGTATGAAGCGCTGCCGGAAGATGTCTGCAGGAACACGTCTGCGGTGACGGCTTCTTCCGTGCCGTCAGGATTGAGGTGGATCAGCCGCCCTTCAAGGGAGGCTGTCATGACGGCGGAGAGCACAGGCATGGTGATACTGGTTCCGTTATCGATTTCGACAGGAGCACTGATCCATTCCGTGAGGAGTTCCGGCTTCCGGTCCGTCAGGGTACAGCCATCCGGAAGATCATAGCGGATGCGGTATGCTCCGGGACGGATGCCTTTGATGTAATAGGTTCCGTCATTCCGGGTAACATCGGTAAAGGAAAGCGGTTCGTTTTCCGCGTTCAGAACCGTGACGACAACATTCTCCGGTCCCCGGGCTCCGTAAAGCTGAGCGTCCGTATCGCTGAAGGCAATCGTACCGCTGACGGTTCCGCCCCGGTAGAGCGCCGCGTCATGCACCTGTTGGGAAGCCTCGGTCAGAGCGAAGGAAGATGACTGTCCCCAATCCATATTCTGCACAGCAACGGAATTCAGCCGTCCGGACGCTGCCGCATCCGGCAGATCACAGGCGATATAAGGATCGTTATACAGGAAACGGATCGCGTAATTCCCGCCGATCAGATCACGGAAAATGTAGGAGCCGTCTTCGGAAGTCGACGTCTCCAGCACGACGTTTTCGGATTCATCCAGGAGCTGTACCGTAAATCCGGGAAGGGGGGAGGAAGCGGCGTCCATTACGCCGTCCAGATCCGGATCCTCAAATACCAGCCCGGAGACCGCGGACGGCTTTGTGACGCCGACGGTGCATTCCGTTACTTCTCCCCACGCGATGTCGATATCGCCCTGCATTTCACGCATGCCGGTGAGCGCGGATAGGAGGCTGCTTCCCCCGGGACAGGTAAAGACATATTCCTCGGGCAGCGTGCAGCGGACTGAAGATCTGCCGCCGGAGACCGTATTGAAAACAGCCGTTCCGGTTTCGTCGGTCACTCTCTCGCCGCCGCCCTGTGCGGAAAGTTTCAGCGGGATGCCCGGCAGCGGTTCTTCGCCTTCATCCGGGCTTCCGTTCAGATTGGTGTCATGGAATACGATCACGCGCAGCGCGGTATCTTTCATCAGACCGATCTGACCGACCTGCGCCGTGCTTCCCACCGCGACCTGCGCGCTTACGTGTCCGTTTCTTCCCGCGGAGCTGGTGATGGCGCTGTCACCGTGGGTGAACATCATGCCGTCCGGCAGGAGTACGCGCAGATCATACTCTCCGCCCTGCAGGTTCACAAAGCTGAAATTGCCTTGCGCATCCGTCTGCGCGGTCCGTGTCAGCGCGTACTGGGAGGAATACAGCTCGACCTGAATGTTTTCCAGTGCGGAATCATTGGCTTTGCGTTTGCCGTCGCTGTCTTCGTCAAACCAGACGCTGCCTGAAAGAGCGCCGGTTTTGACCATGCCTACGCACATGCCGACAGAGGACTTGGCGGGCAGATCAAAAAAAGCCGAACAGCCGACATTGCTGTCGGAAGGATTGATGAAATTATAAAACGTGTTGACCTTCTGCCCGAGAGGACCGGGAATGTATCCCTCGGGAAGCGTCGCACGCACCCGGTAGGTTCCGGGGGACAGGGAGGTGATCCTTGCTTCCCCGTTTTTATCCGTTACGGCGGAGGCGACGGTATACACGGTGTCATTGAACACATATTCCAGTTCGAGGCCGACATTGCGGATCAGCGGCTCGGAGCTCATTCTTCCGCCGTTTTCATTCAGATCCTCAAAAGCAATGACGCTGATATAGGAATAGGATTTGGTGGCGCCGATATCCGCGCTGATCCGGTCACCGTCCGAAAGCGTGAACACGGCAGTCGACGATTCGCGGCCCGAGGCGGGAAGCGACGCGCTGTCCGAACCGTGAAGCGTGAACTGATAATCCTTCGGCAGAACGATCCGCAGACGATAACTGCCTGACGGGAGAGAACCGAAGGAATACCCGCCGCTTTTATCTGTCACGGACTGCACGACGGACTGAGGCTGCGCACTGTCCGTGATTCTTTCCAGGGTCACCTGCGCGCCTGAAAGCGCGGATTCATTGCTCTGGTATATGCCGTCTGTGTTCTTATCCACCCAGACGATACCGGAAACGCCGGCGGAATCCGCCGAAGCCGTGCAGCAGAACGGCAGGATAAAAAGAGCCGCCAATGCGGGGAGAAGAACACGCAGAAATCTTTTGCCCATAAAAACCTCCGCAAGAGAAATCCTTACAATATTACCGCAGGTATGGCACAAAGTCAATCTTCATTCGTTTCTTTTAAGGGAAAAGCAGGAAATAAAACATATGGAAAGAATAGATATACGGAAAAGCCTGAACGGATGAGGTGAAAATGTGAAGCAGGAAAAACCGGATCGCGCCGTGCACGAAAAGTTTCATTACCGGAGTGCGGAGGAACTGAAAAAAACCGCCGAAATGCTTTCTGTCGAGATTCCGCTCGCAAGGGATACGCAGGCGCTCTGCCGGAAAGCGGAGATCGGCGGGATCGAACTTCCAAACCGAATGGGCATTGCTCCGATGGAAGGCGCTGACGCGCTTCCGGACGGCGCACCGTCCGAAATGACCTGCGCACGCTATCTGCGATACGCGGAGGGCGGATGCGGAATGATCTGGTTTGAAGCAGTTTCCATTGTGCCCGAAGGGCGCTCAAGTCCGCATCAGCTGATGCTGACGGAAAAGAACGTGGATGAATACCGGAAACTGAATGACCGTGTCAGGGAAGCGGGTTTAAAAAAGAATGGATACGCGCCGTATCTTGTGATGCAGGCCAATCACAGCGGCAGATACGCCAATCCGGGCGGAAAACCCGCTCCGATGATCGCTTACCGGCATCCTTATTATGAAAAACTGCGCGCGGCGACGGACGAATGCATCGTGGGGGACGATTACCTGAAAGGGCTGGAAGAGGAATTCGGAAAAGCATCCGAAAAAGCGCGCAGAGCGGGATTCGACGCGGTCGATATCAAAGCCTGCCACGGGTATCTGCTGATGGAGCTTCTTTCCGCATATCACAGAAATGGACCGTACGGCGGCAGCTTTGAAAACCGGACCCGGCTCCTGCGCAACGGCATCAGGGCGGCAAAAGCCTTTGAGACAAAGGATTTCAGCGTGACTGCGAGGATCGGCATCCATGACGGTTATGCCTGGCCCTGGGGCTTCGGGGTGAAAGAAGGCGGTGACGAAACGCCCGATATGACCGAACCCATCCTGCTGATCAGACAGCTTTATGAAGAAGAGCATATCGCTTTCGTAAACCTGACCATGGGAAATCCCTATGTGACGACCCATGTTACAAGACCGTTCGACAGCGGAAAGTATGTGCCGCGCGAACATCCGCTCGTGGGGATCGCCCGGATCATCGGCGGTATCGGCGAAGTAAAGCACGCCGTTCCGGGGCTGTTTGTCTCCGCATCCGGTCCTTCCTACCTGCGGCAGTGGGCCGACCTGTATGCGGCAGGTGCCATTGAAAACGGTCTGTGCGATCATATGCTGTTCGGAAGAATGGCATTTGCGAATCCGGATTTTGCGAATCAGATCCGTCAAAACGGCAGGATGGACGCTTCCCGTGTATGCCTGGCCTGCGGGAAATGCGGGGATCTGATCCGCGCCGGTCTGCCGACGGGATGCGTAGTACGGAACAGCGGAAACTATCTTCCCTATTACAGGACTTTTCAGCAGACAGATCAGTGAGGAACATATGAAGAAAACAGCAATCGTAACCGGAGGCAGCCGGGGAATCGGGCTTGCGATCGCAAGGAAACTGGGCACGGACGGATGCAATATCGTGATCTGCGCCACGGGAAATCCGGAGCGCTGCACGGATGCCTTGACCGGACTGACGGAAGCGGGCGTTTCATGGCATTATGTGAAGGCAAACGTAGCGGAAGCGGAAGACCGGAAAAGGGTGCTCCGGGAAACAGTCGGCCGGTTCGGACGCGTGGATATCCTGGTCAACAACGCCGGCGTCGCGCCGCTGGAAAGACGGGATATCCTGGAAATGACGGAAGAAAGCTTTGATCGGGTGATGTCCATCAATACGAAGGGCACGCTTTTCATGGCACAGGAAGCGGTGCGGCAGATGCTGAAGCAGGATGTGGTTTTTGCGACGCGCGGGGTGATCGTCAATATCGGTTCCTGCTCCGCGGAAGTCTCTTCCACGTCACGCGGGGAATACTGTATATCCAAGGCCGGCATCTCGATGGTGACCAAACTGTTCGCGGACAGGCTGGCGGGGGAAGGAATCCTGGTGCATGAAATCAGGCCCGGAGTGATCGCCACCGACATGACGGCGAAAGTGAAGGAAAAATACGATGCGCTGATCCGGGACGGCGTGTTTCCGATCCGCAGGTGGGGCACGCCGGAAGACGTGGCCAATATGGTCAGCCTGTTCTGTTCCGACACGGTGCTGTATACCACGGGCAATTATATCGATGTGGACGGCGGCTTCCATATCCGGAGACTGTAAAGCGAGGAAAGTATGCAGGAGAACACGGCAGGGTTTTATCCGCGGAAGATCCGCGAGGAAAAAACCGGCACGCTGATCATCGGAAGCGGCGCGGCGGGCTATCAGGCGGCACTGAGCCTTCACCGCTTCGGCGTCAGGGATTTTCTGCTGATCAGCGAGGATCTGAACGCGGGCACTTCCCGCAATACCGGATCCGATAAACAGACTTATTATAAATTATCTCTGGCCGGTGAAACGCCGGATTCCGTGCGTCAGATGGCGAAAGACCTGTTTGCGGGAGGATGTGTGGACGGAGATACGGCGCTCGCGGAGGCGGCGCTTTCCGTTAAATGCTTCTGCCGCCTGTGCGACGCGGGCGTGGCGTTTCCCGAAAATGAATACGGGGAGAGCATCGGATACCGCACCGACCATGATGTTCGCGGCCGGGCCTCCAGCGTGGGGCCGTACACATCAAGAAAGATGACGGAAGCGCTGGAAAATGAAGCGCGCCGCTGCGGCATACCGGTTCGGGACGGGATGCAGGCAGTGCGATATTTTGCTTTGGAAGGGAAAGCGGCCGGCGTACTCTGTCTGGACAGGCAGGCGACGGCGGCGGAAAAGGACTGCCTGTGCTTCGTGCTGTTCCGTACGGATCATATCATTCTTGCCACGGGAGGACCCGCGGCGATGTACGCGGACAGCGTGTATCCTCCTTCCCAGTTCGGAAGCAGCGGCATCGCTTTTCTCGCGGGAGTGAAGGGCCGGAACCTGACCGAATGGCAGTTCGGACTGGCTTCAAAATGTCCCAGATGGAATGTGAGCGGTTCCTATATGCAGGCGATGCCGCGCTTTGTATCCACCGACGCCGACGGAAAGAATGAAAAGGAATTCCTGACGGAATACTTCCGGAATCCGGAAGAACTGCTGTATCAGGTTTTTTTAAAGGGGTATCAGTGGCCGTTTGATACCGCAAAATGTGTTTCCGGCTCTTCGAGGATCGATCTGATCGTGTATGAAGAAACCGTGCGGAAGGGACGCAGGGTTTATCTGGATTATACGGAGAATCCGCTTGGCGCGATCCCGGATTACGGCTGTCTGCCCGCGGAAGCGGCAGATTATCTCTCGCAGGCAAACGCGTGCCTTGACATGCCCATTGAGCGCCTCAGAGCGCTGAACGAGCCTGCGTACCGCTTTTATCTTGACCACGGAGTCGATCTGAAAAAAGACCGTCTTGAAATTGCCGTCTGCGCGCAGCATAACAACGGAGGGCTTGCCGTGGACGCGCACTGGCAGACCAATATCAGAGGCATCTATGCGGTCGGTGAAGCCGCCGGTACACACGGTGTATCACGGCCGGGCGGGAGCGCGCTGAACGCGGGACAGGTCGGAGCGCTGCGGGCGGCGGAGGACATCGCATTTTCTCCACGGGGAATGCCCGATGAGGGAAAAGAAAAAACAATCATGGAACACCTGCGCGGAGAGACCGAAAAAGCTACGGGCTGCATAGCCCGCGGAAATCCGGAACCGGCCGGAAGGCTGTGGCGGGAAGCAGCGGAACGGATGTCCCGCGCCGGCGGAATGATCCGGAATCCGGAGGCGATGGAACAGGCGCTCTCCGATACGGAACAGGCGATCGCATCTTTTTCAGCTCTTCCGCTCAGCGGAGCGGAGCGGGCGGGAACCTTTTTCCATCTGTACGATATGCTCCTGGCGCAGAAAGTATATCTGAGCGCAATGACAGACTATGTGAGGCACGGAGGGAAGAGCCGGGGATCTGCTTTATATGTGACTCCGGACGGGACGGAGTGTCCGGAAGGTTTGCCGGATTATCCTTTTTTTCTGAGCATGGGAGAGCTTCGGGATATGGTACAGGAGATTTCCCTTGAGAACGGTGAAACCGGATGTTTCTGGCGGCCGGTGCGGCCCCTTCCGGACGCGGGACTGTTTTTTGAAACGGAATGGAAGGCATTCAGGGAACGGCGCGGGAACACTGCCTGAGCGTATACGGCATGATGCTGCCTTCACACAACTGCGCCGGAGCCGGATTTCCCGGGTGCCGACCGGTGTTACGATCCGTTGCCTTTTGCGATGCCGGTATCTGAGCAAACAGCCGGAACAAACGTCAAAAAATGAAATCTGTCTTGCTTTCTTCAATTAAATATCATATAATGGTTTCAGGTACCGGTTTTTCCGTACGGAAAGACGTGAGCACAGCGAGATAACAAAGGAGGAAGAAGAACGCATGAAACGCTACGAACTGTTTATCAACGGAAAATTCATTCCCAACGGTGACAGAAAGATGATCCAGGTCATCAACCCCGCCACCGAAGAAGTGGTCTCCGAAGTGCCGCAGGCCACGGAAGAGGATGTGCAGGCTGCGGTGGACGCGGCCTATGAAGCACAGAAATCCTGGGCCAGGATCCCGGCGATTCAGCGTGCCGGTTATCTGAAGGAACTGGCACAGCTGGTCAGCGAGAACCTGGAGCTGTTTGCTCAGACAACAGCCGAGGAAAACGGGAAACTGATCGGTCAGGCAAGAGATGAGGCCGGCTGGCTTCCGGAATACATCAACTATTATGCCGGCATGGCCCGTCACATCAAGGGCGAAATCATCACCAGCGATCGCCCGAATGAAAACATCTTCCTGTACAAACGCCCGATCGGCGTTGTTGCCGGCATCATGCCCTGGAACTTCCCGCTGTTCCTGATCGGCCGTAAAATGGCGCCCGCGCTGATCGCCGGCGACACCGTGATCCTGAAACCCTCGAGCGATACGCCGAACGGAGCGTATGAGTTTGCGAAGCTCGTTGCCAGGAGCTCTCTGCCGGCAGGCGTCATCAACGTGATCACCGGTTCGGGCAGCGTGGTCGGAAACGCGCTGGCAGTCAACCCGAAGGTTGCGATGGTCTCGATGACCGGGAGCACCGATTCCGGAAGGAAGATCATGAAAGCCGCCGCTGATCACATCGCCAAGGTTTCGCTTGAACTCGGCGGCAAGGCGCCGGTCATCGTGATGGATGACTGCAAGCTTGACGAAACGGTACAGCATGTGTTCAATTCCAGGTTCATCTATAACGGACAGGTCTGCAACTGCGCTGAGAGGATCTACGTGCAGGAAGGCATCGCGCCCGCGTTCATCGCGAAGATGACGGAAAAGATCAAAAACGCCACCTATGGCGATCCGATCAAGAACCCGGACGCCACCATCGGACCGCAGATCAACAAGAAACAGCAGGAGCATATCGACGACCTGGTGCAGAGCGCGATCAAGGACGGAGCCACCCTGGTATGCGGCGGAAAGAAAGCCAGTCTGAACGGAAAAGGCTTCTTCTACGAGCCGACCCTGCTGGTGGACTGCCGTCATGAGATGCGCGTCATGCAGGAAGAAATCTTCGGACCGGTCATGCCCATCAGCACGTTCAAGACCCTGGACGAAGCGATCGAGAAGGCGAACGACTGCATCTACGGTCTCACCTCATCGATCTACACGCAGAATACGGATGTCATGATGCGCGCGATGAACGAGATCCACTTTGGCGAAACGTATGTGAACCGCGAGCATTTCGAAGCGTTCCAGGGATTCCATGCCGGCGTGCGTCAGTCCGGAAACGGCGGAGACGACGGCGAACACGGCCTGGACGAATTCATGGAGACACAGGTCTGCTACGTGGCATACGATACAAAGGCACAGGGAAAATAAGGACCGCATCTGTCGGTCTGCGGCATATCGGGGGCTGGCTTCGGCCGGCCCCCGATATCTTTGCGGGAGGCGGTCGCTTTGACGCCGGAAAAGCCGTATTCTTTGCAAGAGGACGCTTTTATGCCGGAAAAAATGAAAAACACCCGAAATTTACGGAAATTTGTCGGATGACAACGCGCAAAATGGCTTGTAAAGGCTGAAATGGTATGATATAATCCATTTGTTTCCGGTATTATTGTTGGATGAAAGAAGGTTCAGCGACGAGTGGGACAGGCGTTTGAAAGAATGGTGCGGGTGAAAGCCCGTAACGCTTCTTTCAGCGTATGGAAAGCCCGCTTTTTATTTTAAGAAAGCCGAAAAAAGGACGGACCGGGAGTAAAGAATGACTGGAAAAAAGGGAACGGGGAAAAAACAGACGGCAATCGACCTGAAAACAGTCAGGACGATATGCGAATCATTGGCCGTCAGCATGGGATATACCCTGTTTGATGTGGCTGCGGACCGGGAACCGACCGGTTTGTATCTGCGCGTGACACTCCGGAAAGACGGCGGAATCACACTGGATGACTGCGAAGCCTATCATCGGGCGCTGATACCGCTGACAGAAAAAGTTGATTATGATTTTCTGGAAGTTTGTTCACCTGGGCTGGACCGCCCTCTTGTGCTGGAGGAGGATATTCGGGACAACATCGGGAACACCGTGGAAGTAAAGCTCTATCAGGCAGTGAACGGAAGAAAAACCATCCAGGGAAAACTGGTTTCGATGGACAGAGAGAAAGTGACGGTCGATACGGAAGAAGGAGTTATCGAGTATCCGCGGAAAACGGTATCCCAGGTGCGGCTGAAGCCGGATCTGAAAGAGCTTGAGGATGAAAATCGGATTGACGACACGATTGATGAATGAGAACAGGAGCGAAAAAATGGCAAAATCAGAGATTTACAACGCAATCGAAGATCTGGCAAAAGCCAAGGACATCCCGGTGGAAACCATTCTTGAAGCAGTGGAGGAAGGCTGCAAGGTAGCGTTCAAAAAGTACTGCAAGCGCAGCACGACCCCGATGAATATCACGGTTGTGATCGCGAAGAATAAGGATATCCAGGTTCTTGCCCGGAAAGTCGTATCAGAGGAGGTCACTGATCCCCTGCAGCAGATTTCGCTGGAGGAATCCAAGAAGCTTTCTCCGGATTACCAGCTCGGGGATATTGTCGAAATCGATGTGACCCCGAAGGATTTCGGCCGGATCGCCGCCCAGGCGGCAAAGGGGACCATCAGCCAGCGCCTGCGCGACGCGGAGCACGGAAAGATATACGATGAGTATATCGACAAGGAGAACGAGATCCTGACAGCGATCGTGGAGCGGGTGGACAGCAAAGCGGTATATGTGGAGCTGGGCCGCACGCAGGGAATCCTGGAAAGCAGCGAATTCATGCCCGGAGAGGAGTATTTGCCGGGAGACCATATCAAGGTATATGTGCTGCAGGTGCACCGGTCCGGACGCGATGCCGTGAGGATGCCGCAGGTATCTGTTTCGCGCATTCATCCGGGTCTTGTGAAGCGCCTGTTTGAAATGGAAGTGCCTGAGATCCAGCAGGGACTGGTTCAGATCAGATCCATTGCGAGGGAAGCGGGAAGCAGAACGAAAATGGCTGTCTTTTCCACAGACCTTACAATCGATCCCGTCGGGGCGTGTGTGGGTCCGCGCGGGACACGGGTGGACAAGGTCGTATCAGAACTGAAAAACGAAAAGATCGACATTATCAAATGGTCCGAAGACGCGGCTGAATTTGTGGCGAATGCCCTGAACCCGGCGCATGTGCTGAGTGTTTATGCGAGCGAAAAAGAGCATATCTGCCGCGTGGTCGTGCCTGATAACCAGCTGAGCCTGGCAATCGGCAAAGAGGGACAGAACGCCCGGCTTGCGGCCAAACTGACCGGATGGAAGATCGACATTAAATCACAGACGCAGGTAAAAGAACTGCTTGGGCAGAGTTCCGCTCAGATCCCGCAGGGGAACGGAACGGTGATCGCGGATGAGTCGGATGATTACCAGCCTCCGGTAAGCGAGGATGATCTGATTCAGTAAACGGGGATAAGGAATGAAAGCAAAGAAGATTCCGATGCGGATGTGCCTCGGGTGCAGGGAAATGAAGCCCAAAAAAGAACTGCTGCGTATCGTGCACGGTCCGGACGGAAGCGTCACGGCGGATACGACGGGAAAGAAACCCGGAAGAGGCGCGTATATCTGCATTTCGGAGGAATGTCTGCAGAAGGCGCTGAAACAGAAGCAGCTTGAAAAAGCGTTCGGGTGTCCGCTGTCTGAAGAGGCAAAAACACAGATAGTCAAAGAAGCGGCTGCGCTGAAGGACGGATGATGAACGGACAGAAGCTGAAGGGAATGCTTGGGATCGCAAGACGGGCCGGATGCATCGTATTGGGTGCGGAAGCTGTCCGGGAAGCGATCGGAAGCGGCAGAGCCGCAGTGCTGCTTGTGGATACGGATGCGTCCGGGAGGACAGCGGAAACGCTGAGAAAACAAGCGGAAGAAAAAAGCGTTCCGTTATATCGGACGGAAAAGGGTCTGATCGGGAATGCCTGCGGAAAGGCCGGCTGTATGACGGCGGCGGTATTGAAGGGAACCATGGCGGAAGGAATCATCAAGATTCTTGAATAAAACGTTAGCGCATGAAGCGCGGGGGAAAGCGTCGAATGACCAAGGCGAATCTGGCGGAAGCCACCAAGAAGATCAATGAGCAGGGAACGGGAATCCTGGAACAGGCTGCGCGCATCAGAAAAGAAATCGATGCGGTATTGCAGTCGCTTCGGAAAAAGGAAGCACAATTCCGAAAAGATGAAGAGGAAGCCCGGAGTATCAAACGGCAGCAGGAACAGCAGATCTTAGCCAGCCAGCAGACCAAGGCCTGGACCATGCCGGATGACGATCAGGCCCCTGCCCGGGAAGAGGATCAAAAGCCTGTTGCGGAGGTTCCGGAGGAATCTGTGAAGAAGCCGCAGTCTGCGCCGCCGGAAGCAGCTCCGGAAACCGAACGCAAAGAAGAGACAGCGCCGGCCGCGAAGAAGGAAGATGCCGTAAAAACCGAAGCAGCTGCTCCCGCCGGAACAGTGAAAGCGTCGGATGAACCGGATACACCCGTACCTGAGACGCCTGCGCCGGCAGAAAAGCAGACCCCACCCAAGGAAAAGCCCGCTCCTCAGGCACAAAAAGCGGAAGCGGATACAGCCGCAAAAACGCCCGCGCCTGTGCAGAAACCCGTCGAGAAAAAGCTTCCTCCGCAAAACCCGAATCAGGTTCCCGTCCGTCCGGCACCACGGCCGCAGCAGGCTTCGAATGCGCGTCCCGCACCCGGCAGCTTCGGCGCAAGGCCGGCCGCTCCCTATCAGCCGCGGCCGCAGGGCGCTTATGCCGGACAGAATCAGGGAAGAGGGTTCCAGCAGGGAGGTTATCCCAGACCGCAGAATCAGGGGACAGCCGGCAATCAGCAGGGAGGCCAGCGCTTTCAGGGAAACGGCGGGTACGCCAGACAGCCCGGAAGCTTTCCGCGTCCCCAGACCGGAGGCTACAATAACGCTCGGCCCGCAGGTCAGGCTCCGTACGGCAGACCGCAGAATCAGCAGGGAGCACAGGGCGGAGGCCGCCCGGGGCAGGGGCAGCAGCCTTATGGCAACCGGTCAGCGGCCGGCGGTCGGCCGCAGAGCGGATTCGGCGCAAGGCCAAAACCCCCTGAGCTTGCCCCTGCGATGGAGAAAGAGCGCGTAAGCAATTACGATCCGAATAAAAAACAGTATATCCGGCAGCATGATCCGGAACGTGTTGCGAAGAATAAGAAGCAGCTGGTGAAGGACACTTTCATCGACTATGACGATGAAAGCGTACGCGGCAGCAAAAAAAGCAAGGTCAAAAAACCTTCCGCCCAACAGCTGATGGCTCCCATCAAGATCGAAAAAGCTTATATGACGGCTGACACGATCACCGTTAAGGATCTGACGGAACGTATCGGAAAACCGGCTGGCGAGATTCTCAAGAAGCTTCTGATGCTCGGTATCGTCTCGAATATCAACAGCGAACTCGATTTTGATACCGCGTCGCTTGTCTGCAGTGAATTTGAGGTCACTCTGGAAAAGAAGCTGGATAAAACAGCGGAAGACGCGCTGAGCGACACCAGGATCGAGGACCGTGAAGAAGACCTTCAGCCGCGGCCGCCGGTCATCACCATCATGGGACATGTTGACCACGGCAAGACTTCGCTGCTCGACTATATCCGGAAAGCGCATGTGACCGCGAACGAGGCCGGCGGTATCACGCAGCATATCGGTGCGTATACGGTGAACCTGTCCGGAAGACAGATCACATTCCTTGACACACCCGGACATGAGGCATTTACCGCGATGCGTATGCGCGGCGCACAGGCAACGGATATCGCGGTGCTGGTAGTTGCGGCGGACGACGGCGTGATGCCGCAGACAATCGAAGCCATCAATCACGCCAAGGCCGCAAACGTGCCGATCATCGTTGCCATCAACAAGATCGATAAGCCGGGCGCCGATCCCGAAAGGGTAAAGGAAGCCCTGACCAAATATGAGCTCGTTCCGGAAGAATGGGGCGGCGAAACCATTATGGCTCCGGTAAGTGCTGTCACCGGAGAAGGCGTGGACGAGCTTCTGGAGCTGATCCTGCTGCAGGCCGACATGCTGCAGCTGAGGGCAAACCCCGATCGGCTCGCGGCAGGCGTCATTATTGAGGCCAAACTGGATAAAGCCCGCGGACCGCTCGCAACGGTACTGCTCAAGACAGGAACACTGCATGTGGGCGACAGTATCATTGCAGGCCTTGCCAGCGGACATGTACGTGCGATGACCAATGACCGCGGTGAAAGAGTGGAGAGTGCCGGACCCAGCATGCCGGTAGAGATTGCCGGCTTCGACGATGTTCCTTCCGCCGGCGACGAGATGATGGCGGTGGATGACGACCGCCTGACACGTCAGGTGGTTGAGGAGAGAAAGGACAAACTGAAAGCAGCCAGAAGCGCAACCAGCAAAGTATCGCTCGATACGCTCTTTGCGGGGATCAACGAAGGGAAGACACAGACGCTGAACCTGATCATCAAAGCGGATGTGCAGGGTTCTGTCGAAGCCGTAAAGCAGGCGCTGGAGAAGCTGAGCAACGATGACGTCAAGATTCATGTGCTGCACAGTGCCGTCGGTGCGATCACACAGGATGACGTAAACCTGGCGGCCACCTTCGGAGCAACCATTATCGGTTTCAACATCCGTCCGGATCCGCAGGCGAAGGAAGCCGCGGAAAAAACAGAGACCGAGATCAGGCTTTACCGGATCATCTATCAGGCGATCGAAGACATCGAAAAGGCGATGAAGGGTATGCTGGAACCGGAATACCGGGAGAATACCCTGGGTCACGCACAGGTCAGGAACACTTTCCGCATTACCGGCGTCGGTACCATTGCGGGGTGTTATGTGACGGACGGAAAACTGCAGCGCAATGCTTCGGTGCGTCTGCTGCGGGATAATGTGGTCGTTTTCGAAGGAAAGCTTTCTTCCCTGAAACGGTATAAGGACGACGTACGGGAGGCAGCACAGGGATTCGAATGCGGTGTCGGCCTGGAGAATTACAACGATATCAAGGAAAACGACGTGATCGAATGCTTTGTGATGGAGGCAATCGAGCAGGATTGATCTGAAAGGAAACAGAATGGCAAGCTATCGCATGGACCGGATTTCAGAAGAAGTGAGACAGGGTGTGGATTCGATCATCCGTGAGATGAATGATCCGCGCATATCCGGAACCTATTCAGTGACCAGAGCCGATGTGACTCGTGACCTGAAATATGCAAAAGTGTTCATCAGCATCCTGGAAGACGACAGGAGTGAGGATATCATCAAAGCGCTTGACAACGCGGCGGGATACATTCGCCGCGAACTTGGCAGGCGTATCCAGATTCGCGCTCTTCCCACCCTGCAGTTCATACGGGATCAGAATATTGCCTACGGTGCGCATATGATGGATGTGTTCCGCTCACTGGAAGCAGAAACAAACCGGAGCAAAGAAAATGAAAGTGATTGAGAACATAGCTCTGCTGTCCGCGCTGCAAAACGCGAACAGCGTTTTTATCTGCGCGCATATCTTTCCGGACGGAGACGCTGTCGGAAGTATGCTCGCGGCGGACAGCCTTCTGAGAAGCATGGGGAAGAAGACTGCTATGGCTCTTGCCGATCCCGTTCCGGCAAAATACGCTTTCCTGCCGGGATGCGAAAGGATCCTGACGGCGGATCAGGCAAAGGCATCCTGCTGCGGTTATGATCTTGCGCTTGCACTTGACGCGGCGGATGCGGAACGGCTCGGCAGTGTGAAGGAAGTTTTCCTCTCTGCACGGGCTACAGCGCAAATCGACCATCACAGGACCAATCCCGGATACGCCATGACAAACGAGATCGACGGAGACGCATCTTCCACCGGATGCATGATCTGGCGTCTCATGCACGCGTTCGGGCACTGCCCTGAGAAGGAGGAAGCAGAATGCCTGTATACCGCGATATCGACGGACACGGGCAATTTCTGCTTTTCCAATACGGATGCGGATACATTCCTCTGTGCTTCAGAACTGATCGCCGCCGGTTTTGACCTGAATCAAACGGCAAGAAGGGTCCATCTGCTGCGGGAAGCGGCTCATGTGAAACTCCTCGGGAGGGCGATTGCCTCACTGCATCTGTTTGCAGGGGGGCAGTGCGCCGGTATGATTCTCCATGCGGAGGATTATCGGCAGGCGGGCGCTGAGAGGGAACACAGCGACGGGATCGTGAATTACGCATTGAATCTGAACGGTGTCCGGATGGCGTATCTTGCGGACACAGAAGAAGAAGGTTATATCCGGTTTTCATTCAGAGCTGTCGAGCCTTACGATGTGTCCGCACTCGCAAGAAAGCTTGGAGGCGGAGGCCATACGCTCGCGTCCGGCTGCCGTACGATCCTGCCTGCCGCGGAAGCACTGGATATAGTCAAACAGTATATGACGGAAGAGGCAGAACGGATTTGAACGGTTTTCTGAATGTTCTCAAACCGCCCGGAGTTTCATCCGCAGCGGTGGTGGGCCGCCTGAAGCGTCTGCTGCACGAAAAGACAGGCCATGCAGGCACACTGGATCCGGAAGCGGCCGGTGTGCTTCCGATCCTGCTCGGAAGAGCAACGAGACTGCTGGATTATATGGCGCGTGAAGATAAGGAGTATATTGCCTGTATTTCGTTTCTTGGAAGTACGGATACGCAGGACGCGCATGGGAGAATCATCGAAAAAAGCAGGGGCGTGCCCGACAGGAAAGCTTTTTGCGATGCGATTGCCCATTTTACGGGGGAGATCGTGCAGCATCCTTCTGTGTACTCGGCCTTGAAAGTGAACGGGGTGCCGATGTACAGACTGGCAAGAAGCGGACAGCCCGTTCAGGAGAAGGAAAGAAGGATCAGGATCGATTCGATCGACGTGATCGATCCGTGTGACAGTGGGTATCTGATCCGGGTGCGCTGTTCCGCAGGCACATACATCCGCACGCTGTGCCATGATATCGGACAGGCAATGGACAAACCGGCACATATGGGATTCCTTCTGCGTACACAGAGCGGTTCTTTCCGGATCGAACAGGCGAGGACACTGGAAGAAATCGAACACGACACGGAGACCGGAACACTTGGGGTACTGTCTCCGGATGAAGCGCTCGTTCATCTTCCGCGCTTTGACGTGCCTGAGGAACTGAAAAAACAGGCAAAGAACGGTGTGAGCCTGCCCGCTTCCGTACAGATGGATTCCCTTTACTGTCGGGTCTATCTGGACAGCGCGTTTCTCGGTATTGCGGAAAAGACGGGGGACCGTCTTCGCTTCAGGGTGATCATTCATGAAAATGACGGGATGACTTGAGGTATGAAAGTGGATAACTGCGAAGAAGCCTGCAAGGCCGGACTGATGCTTGTGATTCAGCCTGCAGGGCTGATGCTGGGATATGAAAACTCAGCCCGATGCATGAAAGATGATCAGGTCAGGCTGACCATGGGAAACAGCCTTCTGCATGAAATCATGCCGTCCCTGCACACAACGAAAGAAAAGGCGGAAACACTCGCCTACCGGCTGTGCGGAGAACTGGAAAACGCAGAAAAAGCTGCGGATCTGACTGATCTGAACGCTCTGTTCGCAAAACGAAAGGGTTTTATTTCCCTGATACGGAATTATTCCGACGACAGGTTTGCGTTTCCCCCGGGGCTCACCGGCGGACTCGCATGTCTGATTATGCTTTGTACGGGATTGAAAAAACGGGACGGACGGTATACGCTCCTGCTGAACGGAACGGAAAAAACGCTGCGGTCCTGTCCGGAACTGGAAGCGTTTTCTCTTCTCGCGTGTGATATGCCGCCTGAAACGCTCTCTTATGCGGCGCTGTCTGATCAGGCACTGTGGGGAGAAGACCTGCGCCGTATAGAAGGCCTGGAAGAAAGCGTGGCGCAGCGTTTGCTTGATTTGCAGATTCTCGGGGTGCGGGAAACCATGAAAAGGATGAACGACGCAATCAAAGAACAGCGGGAGTGAGACGGAATGAACGGAAGAAACGATTATGAACGGCAGCTGAGGATCGTGGAGGAACAGAATCGCAGGACCATGATTTCCGGGCTGACCAATTTCGTCGGCGTTATCCTGGGAGCAGCGGCGATCCTGATCCTGACTGCGCTTCTGATCAGCCTGCTTCATTGGCTGAAAGAAGACCTGAACGATTCATTTACGTTTCTGAAAACTTATATTCATTGAGAGGCGGAACCATGCTTCTATCCTGGGATGCGCTGATCGAAGAGATTGAGAACTGCAGGGCTTGTCCGCTGTGCCGCGAAATACACCGCAAAGTTGTCGGGCAGGGAGATATCCACGCGGAACTGATGTTTATCGGGGAAGGCCCCGGTGCGGACGAAGACCTGCAGGGGGTGGCTTTTGTCGGTGCGGCGGGTCAATTGCTGACAAAAATGATTGCCGCTATCGGGATGACACGGGATGAGGTGTATATCTGCAATGTTGTCAAATGCAGGCCGCCGCACAACAGAACACCGGAAAAGGAAGAAGCGGAGGCCTGCATGACTTTCTTACGGCAGCAGTTTCTGCTCGTGCATCCGAAGATCATCGTACTGCTCGGATCGACGGCGGCAAAAGCTGTGCTCGGTGATCAGATCAGGATTACCAGGGACCGGGGAAAATGGGTTGAAAAGAAAGGCTTTTTCTTTATGCCTACCTATCATCCCGCGGCGCTGCTCCGGGATCCGGCCAAGAAACGTGAGGCTTGGGAGGATCTGCAGCAGGTTGCTTCAAAACTGGCGGAGGTCAGGCATTCAGCGCCAGAAGGATCTCCCGGTTCACCGCATTCCTGATTCGCAGACAGCTTTCCGCGTCCATGGGGTATTGAGAGAATGTGATTGGCATTCCCGCTGCCTCTTCGACTGCATGAAGGGCATATTCATGACTGGTCAGTGACTCCAGCCACTGCATGGCGCGCAGATCCTGCATGGCTTCGTAAAAAACCGCCATGCGGATGGATTCATAAGGCTCACCGCCCGGACCGGGATAAACCTGGAACGGATCACCGGCCGGCACCCAGCCGTCCGCATCGGTCGTCGCATACGGATCGATCGGATAAACCGAATGCATGGAATTGTAAAAATTATATCCCCACTGCAGGAAGCCTTCGATACGGTACTTGAAGAGCGGTGCGGCAAGCATACGGGTCCTTGCACTCGGCATGGCGATAAACACATTGCTCACATCTTTATACTGGCCGCAGCAATAATAGCCCCACAGGGGATCGGCTCCCGCTTCGAGAAAAGGCTCGATATGGTTGATGGATACGATCGGGGTGGTCACGACTCCCTGCCTGTAAAAATCAAAACTGCTTAAGGCATCCATGATCCGGCAGTTTTGCAGCAGCGGAAGTGTCTGCTCCTTGACTTTTCTGTATTGTTCAAGATGGGCTTCGCCCGGCTCATCGGAAATGTGCCAGATCGAGTTTGACTCAACGCCTTCTTCGCGAAGCACTGCTCTGAGGGCAGGGATATATTCCGCAAGAAAACTGCGGTATTCCGGACCGCATGCGTCCGTGTCCCAGCCGAAAATGCGTCTTGTTTTTCCTTCGCAGTCTGCGATGATTTTCGGCGCGTGCTCTGCGCCCCACTGGGTATAGAGATGCGGCATTTCAAACCATTCAACGCCTTCTTCTTTGCAGATCCCGATCCATCTGCGGACATTCTTCATATCAAAGCGATAGCCGTCGCCCGTTCGTTCAATCTCAACGAGCTGTGTCGTCAGTCTTTCTCCGCCGACTTTTGTGTCCAGGGGAGGCGTGTGTGCCGGCATCAGGATCGTATTGATACCGCGGCGTACGGCTGCCCGGATAAAGCGGCGTACGGTAAGCCAGTTTTCCTCACTGAACGGCTCCTGATGATAATACTGGCACAGACCGTCCACATGGAACCATTTTGTGTGAATCAGTTTCTGCCGGGGCAATATACCGGGAAGAATCCGGACTTCCTGCTTCAGGGAGGCAAGAGGCGAGTTTTCGGTATCGGTCAGGCGCACTTCAACGGGCCATGTGCCTTCCGGAAGATGATCGTCAGATTCCAAGGATACCCACAGAACCAGCCATGTATCCGGCAGAAGACGAAGCTGAACATTGGATATGCCGCTCAGAAGATCCGGATAAAGGCCCGGTTCATGCGACAGGTAGCCTTCGTCCGCGTCCTTGTAAGCGGCAAGCCTTACGGGTACGGTTTTGACCTGACGCAGTGTGATGTTCTCTTTCAGCGGGGATTCAACCTGAACGGTCACAATCTGCGAATGTGTGAGTTCCGGCGCCTTGAAAGCAACCTGCCAGGACAGAGTCTCATTCTGAAAACCGGATACGACGGGATCCGGAAGCAGCATGGGATTGGACGCGTGGGAGAAAAGTTTCTCCAGTGAAGTGAGTTTTTTTGCCAGGATCGTCATCAAAACACTTCCTTTCGGGTTTGAATAGCAAGAGGCATAAACGCAGACGGAGTCGGGGATATCACGGATACTATCGCTTTTGCTGGGTGGGCCCCAAATTGGCGGCCCCGGTATAGGTGACGTCTTCCGGCCTGGGCAGTACTTTTTCCCTGCGCAGATCCCGCTGATACAGACGAAGGTGTTCACCGTGCGGTGTCAGATCCACGACATCGGGACCACGCCAGAATACGGTGAATTCCTGTCCGGCGGCGCTCTCCTTTTTTCGGACGGTGCGCAGGGGATGACGCAGGACGGCAGTATCGCCTGCAGAAAGAGGAGGCGGCAGGATCAGCCCGTTTTCCTCCCGGTACGGGACCTCCTGACCGTTTACCAGGCAACGGATATTCTTGCCCATGAAAGGATACCGGCGGAAGGCGGCGCGACCGCCTTTTCGCAGGGTAAGGCGCACTTCGCCGCGGTCCGGATAATCGCTCTCCAGCTTCCAGGCGTCCGTTTCACGGTCCAAAGGCAGGTTCATAACTGTATATCCGTTTTCGGCAGTGACCGCACGATCCCAGATGAGCCGGATGGCGATGGGTGCCGTGCCCGCACAGCAGCCCGCTATGGAACGGAATTTGGAGAGGGAGATGCTGTTTGGCAGGGAACCGCCGGTAAAGCCGCCGATCATGCGCTTGTCAATGTCGCGCCACGTGGTACTGTCGGTATCGGGGCGTGTGTTGTCAACCACGACATAGGATGCATCGGTGATCTGGTTCTCCGCGAACTGATTCCTGGAGAAGAGCAGCATGTCCTGCCAGTATTCCGGATATCCGTTCCGGATCAGTTTATCCGCCATCACGATCATATCCTTCAGACAGCAGGTTTCACAGTGTTCTTCCCTGAGCGGATGCCACTGCGCGTATTCGGGTACCCAGCCAAAGGAGGAGGAAAGGGAGCGTACGTAATCATAAATGCCCTTGCCGGCGGTCAGATAAACGGGATCTCCCGTGGCCTGCGTCAGGTCTGCCAGCCCCGAAGCGATCCATACGGCAGAATGAACGTGGCCGAAAAAAGCGTATTGATAGCTGAAATAGCGTGAGGGTCCGAGCAGGTGATTTGCCAGGCCGCAGGCGAGATCCAGCGCTTCTTCGTCCTGACGCTCCAGCGCGCGGGCCGCGAGCGCGGGGATCACAACGCCGTTCCGG
>CADBNX010000473.1 GCA_902796115.1 uncultured Eubacteriales bacterium | reverse complement strand
CGTACCAGGGGCAGGAAAGCCTGGCAAAACAGGAAAACCCCGGCGCGGAAATCTTTTCCGGTTTTCATGAAACCGTACGGAATGCCGTGCTGACGGACGGACGGGATCCCCGCGCTTTTGCCCTCGATTTCATCGCGGCGCATCCGGACGCGGTGGTCGCGGCAAACGAGGTGGGCGCGGGCGTGGTGCCGGTGGAAAAGGAAGAACGCGTTTTCCGGGAGGCGGTCGGACGTGTCCTGTGCCTGATCGCGGAGCGGTCGGAGACAGTGGTGCGGTGCGTATGCGGGATCGGGGTGCGGATCAAATGAAATGGATCCTGATCCGCCACGGGCTGACCCGGGGCAACCTGGAGGGGCGCTACATCGGCTGCCGCACGGACGAGGGGCTGTGTCCCGAAGGCATCGCGGCGTTGAAGGAGAAGACGTTTCCGCCCGCCGGACGGGTTTTCGCAAGCCCCATGAAGCGCTGCCTGGAAACGGCCGCGATCCTGTATCCGGAGATCCGCCCCGAAATCGTTCCCGATTTCCGGGAGTGCGATTTCGGGCTGTTTGAAAACAAAAACCACGCCGAGATGAACGGCAGGGCCGATTATCAGGCGTGGATCGATTCGGGCGGGGAAATGCCCTTTCCGGGCGGGGAGAGCCGGAAGGAGTTTGCCATCCGGTGCCGTCGGGCGTTTGAGGAACTGCGCGGCAGGAACATCGGGGAAGACTGCGCCCTGATCGTTCACGGCGGTACCGTGATGGCGATCATGGAGGCGTTCGCGAGGCCCCGTGCGGGGTACTATGATTATCAGATCCGGAACGGACAGGGGTTCATCCTGCGTGAAAACGGAAGCTGGGAGCGGATCGGATGACGGACAGGGGGTGCTACAGGAGCAGGATCAGCCGCATGAGAAGCGCGGCGATCCAGGCGATGGCGCACTGGCCGAGGATGACGATGAAACCCCACGCGCGGCCGAGTTCCCTGCGGATGGAAGCGATCGCGGCCACGCAGGGCGTATAGAGCAGACTGAACACCAGCATCGACGCGGCGGTAGTGCTGCCGATGGCCGCGACACCCGCGCCGAAGAGGAGTTCCATGACGGATACCACGCTTTCCTTGGCCATGAAACCGCTGACAAGCGAGGTGACGATGCGCCAGTCATCCATGCCGACGGGCCGGAAGACGGGGGCGATGAAGCCCGCGATGACCGCCAGGATGCTGTCCTGGGAGTTCTCCACCGGGTTCAGGCGGAAGTCGAAGCGCTGCAGGAACCAGACCGCGAGGGTGGCGATCAGGATGACCGTGAAAGCGCGCTGCAGGAAATCCTTCGCCTTTTCCCACAGCAGCTGCAGCACGCTGCGGGGACTGGGCAGGCGGTAATTGGGAAGCTCCATCACAAACGGCACCGGTTCGCCCTTAAAGAGCGTTTTTTTATAGATCAGCGCCATCAGCACGCCCACCAGGATGCCCAGGAAATACAGCCCCGTGATGATCAGCCAGCTGAAGCGCGGGAAAAAGACGCTGACAAAGAAGCTGTAGATGGGCAGCTTCGCCGTGCAGGACATGAAGGGCGTCAGCAGGATGGTCATGCGGCGGTCCCGGTCGCTGGGCAGCGTGCGGGTGGACATGACGGCGGGCACCGTGCAGCCGAACCCGATGAGCATGGAAACGATGCTGCGCCCGGACAGGCCGATGCGGCGCAGCAGCTTATCCATGACGAACGCCACGCGGGCGATATAGCCGCTGTCCTCCAGCAGGGAAAGGAAGAAAAACAGCGTTACGATGAGCGGCAGGAAGCTGAGCACGCTGCCCACGCCTTCAAACAGGCCTTCCGTCACAAGGTTCCGGATGATATCGTTCACATGCGCGGCCTGCATCCCGCGCTCCGTCAAACTGCCCAGCGCACCGATGCCCGCGGCCATCAGATCCTGCAGGAAGGGCCCGATCAGGAAAAAGGTCAGGAAAAACACGAGCGCCATGATGCACACGAACAGGGGAATGGCGGTATATTTGCCGGTCAGCACCCGGTCGATGCGCTCGCTGCGCCGGTGCTCCCTGCTTTCCGCCGGTTTGACGATGCAGTTCCGGCTGACTTTTTCGATGTATTCAAAACGCATATCGGCCATCGCGGCGCTGCGGTCCAGGCCGCGCTCTTTTTCCATCTGCAGCACGATATGCTCCAGCATTTCCCTTTCGTTCTGATCCAGCTCCAGCTGGGAAGCGATGAGCGCATCGCCTTCAATGAGCTTGCCTGCCGCGAAGCGCACCGGAAGGCCCGCGCGCACGGCGTGGTCCTCGATCAGGTGGCTCACGGCGTGCAGTGCGCGGTGCACGGCCCCGCCGTGATCCTCCGCGCCGCAGAAATCCTGCCGCAGCGGTTTTTCCTGGTAGCGGGCGATGTGGATGATGTGGCGAACCAGCTCGTCCACGCCTTCGTTCCGTGACGCGGAGATCGGCACGACCGGCACGCCGAGCATCGATTCCTTCGCGTTGATATCCACCGTGCCGCCGTTGCCGCGCAGTTCGTCCATCATATTCAGCGCGACCACCATCGGCACGTTCATCTCAAGCAGCTGCATGGTGAGGTACAGATTGCGCTCAAGGTTGGTCGCGTCCACGATATTGATGATGGCACTGGGTTTTTCCTGCAGCACGAAATTGCGGGATACCAGCTCCTCACCGGAATAGGGGGACATCGAATATATGCCGGGCAGGTCCGTAACGCCGGAGTTGGCGTAGCCGCGGATGACGCCGTCCTTGCGGTCCACCGTGACGCCGGGGAAATTGCCCACGTGCTGGTTCGCGCCGGTCAGCTGATTGAAAAGCGTGGTTTTGCCGCAGTTCTGGTTTCCCACCAGCGCGAAGGTAAGCCGGCTTCCCTCCGGCAGCGGGGTGCCGCTGCCCTTGGGATGAAACTTTCCTTCCTCGCCGAGACCCGGGTGATCGACTGCTTTCCGGGCAGGCGGCGCCTGCTCTTCCTCCGCCTGCTTTGCGGGCTTGACGCCGATCTGCGCCGCGTCGGCAAGACGCAGCGTCAGTTCATAGCCGTGCAGGCGGAATTCCATGGGATCGCCCATCGGGGCCAGCTTTACCAGCGTGACGCGCGCGCCGGGAATAACGCCCATATCCAGAAAATGCTGGCGGAGCGCGCCTTCGCCGCCGACGGAGGCGATCTGTGCGCTTTCCCCCGGCTTCAGTTCACTCAGTTTCATGCTGTTTGTTCCTCACAGAATCGGATGGTATCAGAAAAACCGGACTGTTTCTTCCAAAGGTTTCCTTGGCCGCGGGGTCGGTTCTGCGCCGCCCTTCCCGACCGCAATCACGGACATGATCTGCTCGTTCTCCGGAATGGAGAGCTTCTCCCGCAGCACGTCCGCGTCCCGGATGCCCATGATCAGCGTGTCATAGCCCGCGTCCTTTGCGGCCAGGATCAGGTACGCGTCGTGCAGGCCCAGGTCATACGCGCCCCAGGCGTTGCCCGCTTCGTTGACGGGCCTGCCGTCCGCAAAGCCGACCGTATCCTTCACAAAGCTTGTCACGATCAGAGCTGCGCGGGCGGAAGAGGCACGGTTGAAAGCGGGCAGCGCCCCTGCGCGGAGTTCCTCGAGCGTTTCGGGCGTTTCCAGCACATAGCAGCGGGATGTCTGCATGTTTTTCCAGGACGGCGCCTGCCGCGCCGCGGTCAGGATGCGCACCAGGTCTTCGTG
>CADBNX010000472.1 GCA_902796115.1 uncultured Eubacteriales bacterium | reverse complement strand
GTATAATGAACGGGAGTGCCGTTTTTGTTTGATGATTATTTACAAAGGAGTTCTGGCCATGCCGTTGAAAATCGCGATCGCAATCCCCCCCGAGGATGCCTACGTCAACTATTTCGAAGCCATCGAAGCGCTCGGCGCGCAAATGGAAAAGGTGAACGCCGGCACATCCCCGGACGCGTACGACGGGCTGCTGCTGCCCGGCGGGGGCGATATCCATCCGAAATACTATCATCAGGAAATCGCGGGTTCCGTCAATATCATCGATTCGCTCGACACGCTGCAGTTCGGCGCGTGCGAAAACTTTGTGCGCGCGAAAAAGCCCGTGCTGGGCATCTGCCGCGGGCATCAGCTCGTGAACGTCTTTTTCGGCGGCAGCCTGATCCAGCATCTTCCCTCCGCCTCCCGCCACGCGCGCGAAAAGGGCAGCAAGGAGGACAGGATCCACGCTTCCACGGCTGCTCCCGATTCCTGGATCGGCAGGCTGTACGGCGCGTCCTATGTCACCAACAGCTCCCACCACCAGGCGGTGGACGTGCCGGGGCAGGGGCTCGTCATCGATTCGTACTCGGACGACGGGGTGGCCGAAGCGCTGCATCACGAAAGCCTGCCGGTGTATGCAGTCCAGTTTCATCCGGAGCGCATGTGCTTTTCCCACCGCCGGGACGACACCGTGGACGGCAGCGTGCTGCTGCGGTATTTTCTTGACGTGTGCGAAGCGGAAAAACAGGCCCGCCGCGATGCCTGAGCGGGGAGAGGAAAAATGCTGAAAATCGCCATCCCGGTCTTTCCCGGGGATCATTATCCGAATTATTTCGCGGCGCTGGACGCGCTCGGCGCGCAGGGCTGCAAAATCGCGGCCGATACCCCGGCCGATGAATACGCCGGGCTGCTGCTGCCCGGCGGCGGGGACGTCGATCCCGCCCGCTACGGGCAGGAGAACCGCGGCTCCGGCGGCATCGACCCGGATCTGGACGCGCTGCAGTTCGCCGCGTGCGATCATTTCGTCAGGGCGAAAAAGCCCGTGCTGGGCATCTGCCGCGGGCATCAGCTTGTGAACGTGTATTTCGGCGGCACCCTGATCCAGGATCTGCCAAGCGGCGGCGTGCACGACTGGGATCCGGGCGAGTCCGCCGATAAGGTGCATGTTTCCACGGCGCTTCCCGGCACCTGGATCGCCGCCCTCTACGGAGAGCGTTACCCGACCAATTCCGCCCATCACCAGGCGGTCGACCGCCCCGGCAGGGGGCTTGTTATCGATTCATATTCCGAGGACGGCGTGGTCGAAGCGATGCACCATGAAAGCCTGCCGGTGTACGCGGTGCAGTTCCATCCCGAGCGCATGTGCTTCGCGCACCGCCGCGGCGACACCGTGGACGGCAGCGTCCTGCTGCGGTGGTTCCTGAGCCTCTGCGGCTGAAAAACCGATCCCCCGTGGCAGGCTGCCACAGGAAATATAAAGGAGTGAACCGCATGAAGAAAACCTTCCGTTTCCTTTCCCTGCTCACGGCGCTCTGTCTGGCGCTGACGGCGCTGCCGGTCCTTGCCGAAGACGCCGCGCAGGCGATCCTGGATGGAAAAACCTACACCTCGTCCTACAAAAGCTATTTTTCCCGTTCCTACCCCACCCTGAACTACTTCACCACGGCCTACGGCACGGTGCGTGAGTTCGCCACCAACTGTATCGACAGCCTGGTGGAGCCGGATATCTACGGCACCTACGTCGGCGCCCTCGCGGAGGACTGGGACGTGAACGAGGATTACACGGTCTGGACGTTCCGCCTCCGTCAGGGAGTCAAATGGGTAGACCACACCGGCGCGCAGACGGAATATGACGTCACCGCGCAGGATTTCGTGGACGGCATCCGCTACATCGCGGATCCGCTCAACGGCGCGTATTCCATGCGCGTCATCCGCAACCTGATCACCGGCCTCTACGACTATTACTGGGGCCTTGACGACATCGACTGCGGCGACGATACCGAAACCAAGCGCGAGGACCTGGTCGCGGCTTTCGACGAAATGGTCGGGGTCAAAGCCCTGGACGATTACACGGTCGAATACACGCTGGATAACGGCGCGCCCTATTTCCTGTCCCTCGTGGAAAGCAGCATGCTGCTGCTGCCCGTCGAATATGATTACCTGATCGCGCAGGGCGACGATTTCGCGGTGGACAATACGCGCATGCTCTACTGCGGCCCGTACTACGTATCCGCGTTCGAGCGCGACAAGAAGATCGTGCTCACCAAAAACCCGTATTACTGGGACGCGGACAATGTCACGCTGGACACCATCGAGTATCAGATGATCCCGGACGGCACCACCTCCACGGAAATGTTCATCCGCGGCGAACTGCAGTACACCTCCCTCGAGTCCGAGGAATTCCTCTCCCTGCAGAACGGCGTGTGGGGCGATTACCTGATCCCCAACGATTTCTCCTTCAGCACCAACTACCTGTGGCTGGATTTCCAGGGCGCGAACCCGGAGTTCAACACCTTCGTGCAGAACGCGGATTTCCGCAAGGCGCTGCGCGCCGCGGTGGACCGCGAATCCCTCGCCTCCCTGCGTGAGCCGGTGGATCCCTCCCGCCTGGTGCGCAACACCGTGAACGCGGAGGGCGCCATCTTCAATTCCGAGGGCGTCGATTACACGCAGCTTCCCCCGCTGGATGAGATCGCGAACGCGGACTGGAGCGCGGATGAAAACGCGGCCCGTGCCTACATGGAAGCGGCCGTCGCGGAGCTGTGCGACGCGGACGGCACCATCCGGGGCGTATCCGCCGGAAATGTGGATTACCTGCCCGTGATCGGCGTTGACGTGGACGGCAAACTGCCCGTCACGCTGATCTACGTCGGCACGGACGACGAAGACGAGATCATCCTGGCCCAGCTCTTCGAAGCCATGGTGGAGGAAGCGATCGGCGAGGATTATATCGACGTGGTGCTGGCCTTTGATACCAGCGGCGATTTCTACGGCACCGTCGGCGGCAGCGTGGACGGCCCGTTCAACTACGACATTTACTGGGATTCCCTCTCCACCGGCTATGCCGATCCCTCCGGCATCCTGACGCGCATCACCTCAGACGGCGTGGAGAACGTCGGCGCCTACAGCGTGCCGGAATTCGACGCGCTCATCGACGCGGCCCTGGAAGCGAAAACCTTCGACGAGCGGCTCAGCCTGTTCGCGCAGGCGGAAGCCTGGCTGCTGGACAACGCGTACATGATCCCGGTGATCTCCTCCCTGCGCGGCTATCATATGACCTATGAAGTGCCGCATACCGCCCCCCGCGCCCTGTACGGCAGCAACCGCTACAAGGGCCTGAAAGTCGCGACCGAGCCGATCACGGTGGATGAATACAACATCCTCGACGCGGCCTGGGAGCTTGCGCGCGGCGCGAAGTAACCGATATCGGAAACGCTCCGGCCGCGAAGCCGGAGCGTTTCCGTCATTCCGGAAGGAAGCATCATGGCAGAATACATCCTGCGCAGGTTCCTGCGCTCCGTCGTCACGCTGTGCATCGTCTTCACCGCGGTATTCATGCTGCTGCGCTTCATGCCGCTCAACGGCTATTTTCCGCAGGAAATGATCAAGGAAACGGACGAAGCCACCCGCATGACCTATCTGCGCAACCTGGGATTGCTTGATCACCCGCTTACCCAGCTCTGGCGCTTTGTGAAAAACCTGTTCCATGGCGATCTGGGCCGCAGCATCACGGTATATCCGCACGTGCCGATCGCAACGCTTCTGGCCGAGAAAATCCCGACCACGGCTTTTCTCGGTTTCTGGAGCATGCTGGCCGGCATCGTGTTCGGCCTTTCCATGGGCATGATGATGGTGCGAAGGAAAAACCGCCTGGGCGACGCGCTGGGCAACGGCTACATCCTGTTCGTACGCGCGGTGCCCAGTCTGATTTATCTGTTTTTCCTGCAGATCTGGGTTTCCCGCTGGCTGAACCTGCCCCTCGTATACGATAAGGATATCTTCAAATCCTGGTTCCTGCCCATCGTGTGCCTCTCCCTTTCCGGCGTCGCCTGGTACGCGCTGTGGATCCGCCGCTTCATGGTGGATGAGGAAAATCAGGATTACGTGAAATTCGCCCGCGCGAAGGGGCTCTCCAGAAAGGCGGTGCTCCGAAAGCACCTCTTCCGGAACGCGGTCATCCCGATCACGGCCTACCTGCCCTCCGACCTGCTCAATATCGTCGCGGGTTCGCTGATCATCGAAACGCTCTTCGCCATTCCCGGCACGGGCGGACTGCTGACCACCGCCATCAAGCGGCAGGACAACAACCTGGTGCAGGTGCTGGTGCTCATGTACGCGGCGCTCTCCATTCTGGGCGTGTTCCTGGGCGATCTGCTGCTCGCTTTTGTGGATCCGAGAATCAAGCTGACGGAGGATCAGTAATGCAGAAGACACTTGAAAAAATCGAACGCATCCACGACGCCTCCCTGTTCACCGCCGCGGACTTTGACCAGGCGGAAAGCGAAAGCATCGGCGTATCCAATTATTCCTACTGGAAATCCACGCTCCGCACGTTTTTCCGTTCCAAAGCCGTCATCCTGCTCGTCATCCTGATGGCGGCCATCCTGCTCATGAGCTTCCTCTACCCCGTGTTTTCCTCCGTGGATCCCACCAAGGTATCCACCAAATCCCGCAACTGGAACCTGCGCCCCTCCTGGGAGCATCTTTTCGGCACGGATACGCTGGGGCGCGATATTTTCGCGCGCGCCTGGTACGGCTGCCGCAATTCCTTCCTGCTCGCCTTCTGCATCGCCCTGTCCGACGTGGGCATCGGCATGATCGCGGGCGCGCTCTGGGGCTACAACCGGAAGCTGGATCCCTTCATGATCGAGCTGTACAACATCATGACCAATATCCCCTCCACGGTATATCTGGTGCTGCTCGCCTATATCATGAACACCAGCTATCTGACGCTCTTCATTTCGATGGCCTCCCGGGGCTGGATCGTGGAAGCGCGGTTTTTCCGGAACCGTATTCTCTCCATCCGGGACGCGGAATACAACATCGCCTCCCGCTGCCTCGGCACGCCCATGCGCCGCATCGCCGCGCACAACATCATTCCGCAGATCATCAGCCTGATCATCATGGAAGCCGCGCTGTGCATCCCCTATTCCATCGGTTCGGAGGTCTTCCTCGGTTTCGTGGGCGTGGGCATGCCGGTGGACGCGATCACGCTGGGCAATATGGTCAATCAGGGCCGCGCGTCCTTCACGCTGCACCCCTATCAGATGCTGCTTCCCACCGCGGTGCTCTGCCTGATCACCATCGCCTTTTATATCATCGGCAATCGGTTCGCGGACGCTTCCGATCCGCGCAATCACCTGTAAGGAGGCCCGGTATGAACGAACACAGCGGGCCGCTGCTTTTTTCGGCCAGGGATCTTGTAATCCGCTTCACGCTGCGCGGCCGGGTGCTCACCGCCATCCGCGGCGCGTCCCTGGATGTTTATGAAGGGGAAACGGTCGCCATCGTCGGGGAATCCGGCTCCGGCAAATCCGTATTCACCAAATCCTTTCTCGGCATGCTGGATACGAACGGACGCGTGGAATCGGGGCAGCTGCTTTTTCACGGTGAAGACCTGGCTTCCTTCCGCACCGAGGCGGAATGGCTGCGCGTGCGCGGCAAAAAAATCGCGATGATCTTTCAGGATCCGATGACCAGTCTGAATCCGGTGCGCACCGTGGGTGAGCAGATCGCCGAGGTCATCACCTGGCACTTCGGCAAAAGCCATGAGGAGGCAAAGCGGGAAACCGTCGAGCTGCTGCGCAGGGTGGGCATCGAGGATCCGGAAAAGCGTTACCGCCAGTACCCCGGGGAGTTTTCCGGCGGCATGCGGCAGCGCGTGGTGATCGCCGCCGCCATTGCCTGCCGGCCTGAGATCCTGATCTGCGACGAGCCGACCACCGCGCTGGATGTGACGGTCCAGGCGCAGGTGCTGAACCTGATCCGGGATCTGCAGCGCGAGCTGAAAATGAGCGTCGTCTTCATCACGCACGATCTGGGCGTCGTCGCCCGCGTGGCGGACTGGGTGGCCGTGATGTACGCCGGCAAAATCATCGAATACGGCAAGGTGCGCGAGATCTTTCATGAGGCGGAGCATCCCTACACCCGCGCGCTGCTGCGTTCCCTGCCCCAACTGGGGGTGAAGGGGCGTGATCTGTACGCCATCCGCGGCACACCGCCCAGCCTGTTCAAGGAAATCCGCGGGGACGCCTTCGCGCCCCGGAATACGGACGCCATGAAGATCGATTTTGAGGAGGAGCCG
>CADBNX010000471.1 GCA_902796115.1 uncultured Eubacteriales bacterium | reverse complement strand
CGGAAAGGGCGGCCGCCGATTTCTGGCATGGTGTCACGGTTCAGATCGCTGTCCCAAATGATCCTCGCTTCGCACACAGGTTCGGCTGCGGAAAACTCATAGAGGATGCTTTCGCCCAAGGGCAGGAGAACGCCGTTGTCCCGGCCGCCGATGGGACGGTCCTGACCGTTGCGGAGGTTTTCCGCATCCGGAACGGGGCAGACCAGCCGTGCCGAACGGCAGAGCGGGCTGACGGGGCAGAGAAATCCGGGAAGATAACAGTCGTCCAGCATCAGGGTTTCCTGCAGTTCCCGCAGCGCGGTGCCGTACACAAGGCGCGGGGTGATACCGTTTCGCACAGCGATGGCGGCCGCGGTTCCCACCGCCTGACCGAGCAGCGCGCAGGTGCCCATCACCCGGGTGGAGCTGAGGGCCCAGTGGGTTACGGAAATATTTCTGCCCGCACAGAACAGGTTCCGGATATTTCTGGAATACAGCGTGCGATAGGGAATGCCGTAAGGGGTGGGCGCGGGGTAGTTGACGTTCGGATGGCCGCCGGAGTAAAAGCCGCGCGGGTCATGATCGTCCATGGGCCAGCCGCCGTAGGCCACGGTATCGTCGAAGCGGCCGCCGGACTGCACGTCCTTCTGCGTCAGGACCACGTCTCCCAGATACCTTCTGCTTTCCCGCTTTCCCGGAAGGATGCCGACCCAGTCCAGTCGCCAGAAACGGTTCTTTTCTTTGTTCTCCGGCGCGTTTTTCACAAAATCCCAGATCCCGTAAGCGATTTTGAGCAGCTCGTCCCGGGCTGTTTCGGTATCCGCGATCGAATCCCCGCTGCCGCCGATTTCCATGTACCAGAAATTCTCGGTCGGGTTTTGCATGTCCGGGATGCGGTGGGCGAGATCAGCCGCCGTGAAGCGGTACGCCCATTCGGGCGGAATAAACGTGCTTTCCCTGGTTTCCTCCCGCGCCTGGATCATGCAGCTCATGCCCATGGTTTTGGTATCCCCGGTTTCGGGGGCGATACTCTCGCCGAATTGATCCTTCGCTTCGCGGCCGATCACGAAGTCGGCCCCGGCCAGGGGCGCCAGAACGCTGTCTCCGGAGCAGTCGGCAAAAAGATCCGCTTCAAAACAGTGGAACTGTTCCGTGGTCATCTGCCAGCCGGTGACGGAGCGGATCCTGCTGCCGTCCATGTCGCAGGAAAAGACAGAGCAGTTCAGATACAGCTCGATGTTTTTTTCCTGCCGCGCAAACGAATACAGGATGCCGTCCCAGACGGAGTAATTCTTATCCGGGTTCCGGTACTGGTTTTCCATCATGATTTCTTCCAGAAGACCGGTTTCCAGAAGATTGCTGTTTCCTTTGTGCCAGGCGCCGCAGACCCACATCCGGATCTCGCTGGAGGCGTTACCGCCCAGCATCGGTCTCTCCTGCACCAGCGCTACCTTAGCACCGTGCCTGGCGGCGGATACGGCGGCGCAGAGCCCCGCCAGTCCGCCGCCGACCACACAGAAATCCACGCGGTGCCGGATGGTTTTATACGGTTTCATCGGCATTTCCTTCCAGCGGTTTTTTCACATGCGGGCATGTGATTTCCGTGCGGCATACGGGATTCGCCCAGTGAATCGCATTGCGGATGACTTTGATGACGTCGGGATGATAATAGATGGGGAAGGATTCGTGGCCGGGCTGGAAATAGAAGATCTTTCCGTTGCCGCGTTTCCAGGTCATTCCGGAACGGAAAACCTCGCCGCCTGAATAATTGGTGATGAATACCGTTTCTTCCGGTTCCGGCACCACGAAGGGCTCTCCGTATGTTTCTTCGTGATCGATCAGAATGAAGCGGCCGATGCCCTGCGCGATCGGATGAGACGGGGTAATTGTCCACACGAGCGCGCGGTCTCCGTCTTCGCGCCAGGTCAGATTTCCGCTGGTGCCCATCAGCGCGCGGAACGGCTTGGAATGATGGCCGGAATGCAGGAAGACCATGCCCATTCCGTCCAGGACGGCCTGCTTGACCAGATCGACCGTTTCGTCCGGTACTTTCTGGTGTCCCATATGCCCCCACCAGAGGAGCACGTCGGTTTCATCCAGCACTTCTTTGCTGAGTCCCTGCGGCAGGTCCTGCAGGGTCACGGTGCGGATCTGAAGATCGTCCGCTGCGAGCGCCTTTTTCAGCTGCCCGTGGATGCCGTCCGGGTAGATGGCACGGATTTTTTCTTCGGTCTGTTCATGCAGGTATTCGTTGTAGATCATTACGCGGATCATGTTTTTCACCTCTTCAAATGTTTTAAAGAAAGCAGCAAGGTAACGCGGGATTTCGGACCTGGTTTGCGCTTCAGATGGATGCATGGGCGGGGATGAATCAGTCTTCGATCGCATCACTCCATTCGTAAGCCAGACGTGGGTCTCCGTTCTTCAGGTAAATGATGCCGCAGTACGCAAAGCCTTCTTTTTTTACGCAGTGCTGCATGGTTTGGTTGTCACGATGCGTGTCGATCCGGATATGGGGCATGGTCTGCTTCGCATAGGATACTGCCCTGTGCAGCACGCCTTTCAGCGTGCCGTCCGACGCGATCCGGTGTATGGTCAGATAAGGGCTCTGATCCTTCCACGCGCCGTCGATCACCCGGTAGGTCGGATCGTCGCCCGGGATCAGCGTGAATACGGCATGGGGGAGATCCGTTTCGATCAGGTACAGAAAACCGCCGGCAATATCCTCCTCCAGCAGGGAACCGTCCGGATAGCCGTTGCTCCACTGCTGCATATTGCCCTCACGGCGCATGTAGCACCGTGCTTTCTCATAGATGGAGAGGAGCCGCGGCAAATCTTCCTTTTGCGCTTTGCGGATGCGGGGAGGCAGGGAAGATGTTTCCGGCCTGACCAGCAGTACGGAAACATCGTTGACATTGGTGCCAGTTGGACCGGTAATGATCAGGCCGTCTGTTTTCTGCAGCGCGTGATAGGCGTCGTTATCACGAAGCGCAGAGGCGACGGAGAGGCCGGCTGCCTGAAGCTGTCCTGCGGTCCTTCCGTCGGCGAAACCGCCGGCCGCGTCCGTAGGACCGTCCGTGCCGTCGCTTCCGACGGAAAAAAGCGCGGCGTTCGGCATACCCGAAATCTCCTCCGCGGCTGCGAGCGCGATCTCCTGGTTGCGGCCTCCGAGCCCTTT
>CADBNX010000470.1 GCA_902796115.1 uncultured Eubacteriales bacterium | reverse complement strand
GGGTGCCAAACCGGGAGGGGCCGCTGCAGAATCAAGCGCAGCAGCCCCTCATGTGTGTGGTTTTCCTGATATGTTATTCTCCCGGGAAATCAATGGCAACCGATTCGCTGCCCTCAAAGGCGTCCGGCGCGAATTCGGTTTCGGGACCGGCAAGTACGTACAGCAGCGAGGCACAGTCCGCAAACGCCCTGCTTTCCACTTTTACCCGGTCCGCGGGAAGAATGACCGCCTGGAGGGATGTGCCGGCGAAGGCTTCTTCTTCGATCGTTTCGATTCCCTCCGGCATCCGAAGAGTGCAGACGGTGCCGAGCGCCGGGATCTGCGGACCCGCTGCGGTCTGCGCTTTGAAGGCGGGATTGGCAAAGTCGTCGGAGACGTACTCGGTTTCACCCGGGGCGTCCTGCGTCGGGGAAAGCGTGACACGGCAGAATGCGGAAACGGTCTCCGTTTCCGTTTCGCCGGTGTTGGGGTTCTTCCGCTCCGCGGTCAGCGCGCGGTGATCATCGGACCAGGTGTAGACCGCGTCTCCCTGGCTTGCCGCCGCGCGGACGATCAGGTATTTGCTGAACAGATCCGAAGAGAAGGTAAGCACCGCTTCGTCCGTCAGTTCCGAAACGGCGTCCGCGCTGACGGTACCGTCTTCATTGACGTGCAGCCGGATCACCTGTGCCTCTTCCTCCGCGAGGTTGTTCACGGTGACGGTAACGGGCCGGTTCAGCTCGCTTACGTCGCCGGCCCAGGAGAGGGATCCGCTCTCATCCACGTCATAGAGCGTGACGGTGGCGCCGAACACACCGGCGATCGCTTCCGGAACGACGCCGATTTCTTCCAGGGACTCCTTCTCGTCCTCCGTGAAGCTGTCAGGGTCTTCGTCACCGATATCCATCATTGCGGTCTGGTTTTCTCCCGCCCCCGCGCTCTCGGCCATTTCGGGATCAGAGGGCAGGATGGCCTGCGTCTCTTCGCCGTCCTTCCAGCTGAGCACCTGCAGGGTCCCGTCCGCGTACACGTCGCAGGCGCCGACAGTCGGCCCGAAGAAGCGGTCTAACGCGTTCGGCCTGCCCCAGCTTCCCCATCCGATGCTGCCTTCTTCCCCGAGACGCAGGGTAAGATCGTTGGTGTTCAGACTCATCGAGCAGCTTTCCACATGGCTGTTCAGGACGATCACGGTGGGCGTATGCATGAAAAACGTCGTTGTGATATCCAGTCTTTCCACCGGACAGTTGATTTGGGCAGTGTATCCGCTGCCGCCGATGCTGCGCAGGCCGACCTTCTGCCCGCCGCTTCCTGCGGTGCCGTTGAGCACCACGGTACCAGCCTCGGGGATATCCCAGATGAACAGATCGGTAGTCTCTCCCCACAGGATGTCGTCCGCCGAGAAGTCCGGATTATACGCTTCCACATCGTCAATCATCGGCCCTTCTCCCGCAAGCCCGGAGTCTTCCCTGTAGCGCATGCCAAGCCGCCATCCGTCGTCATACAGATGATAGGTGAGCTCGAACATGTCGATCGTAAGGCCCTCGACCGGCGTTACGCCCGCGATGTTCAGTATGCCGTCCAGGATAATAGGTTCCTCCTGCCGCACATCGGCAAAGGAAGCGACGCTCATTGTGCTCAGCGGTACTTCATCCGAAATATGCGGAACGACCATGGTGCCGGCGCCGTATTCGACGCCGCTGTGAACCGTTCCGTGCACGGTAACGTTTCCGGTATACGGATTCGCGGAGGTGCTCCCGTTGAAATCGATGTGTTCCACGTCGCCGGAAATCACGACCGCCGGGGCTGAAAACTGAGGCGATTCTTTCAGCAGCAGTGTTTGGATGCGGCCGTTGTAACGCACGCTGCCGCCCTTCAGCTGGAGGCGCAGAAGGCCTATGGCCCGCGGATCGGTGACGGTCAGGTCAAGCTCCGGTGCGTTCATCTCAATATCCAGGCCGCCGTTTGCGTCTGCCGGAAGGTCAATCGCGAGGCTTCCCCTGCAGTCGCCGTACAGGCCGATATGGTGCAGTGCGGTCCCGCCCGTTTCGCAGACGGTTTTGTCCTCTTCGCTCTCCGGCACCGCGTTCAGCACCACCCACCGGTCCGCGAAGGTAAGCTCCAGGGCCTGGGCCGCGGTCACGGGGATGTAGCGGTACCCGTCGCCGTCATCGTTCCGCACCTCGATCTGCCAGCCGATGCCATCCGTATAGACCAGGGAATTGGTACGGTTGTCCTGGTTGTTGAGCGGCAGATACAGCCAGGAGAGCGTGCCGCCGCCGGCGGTTTTGTCCGCGGCGGCAAAGGAAGCGTCCTCCGTATAATAGCGGCAGACGGCGTCAACGCCGGAAAGGGCGTTCGGGGCGATTTCCGGCTGCGCAGGCTGATTGAAGTCCAGCCGCTCCAGGTTTTCCAGGGAAGCAAACGCGTTCGCGCCGATGCGCGTGATCCCGGAATCCAGGATCACGTGCAGGATCTCTCCTGCGTTTTCGGCCCATGGCGCGTCTTCCGGCCGTTCATAATCCGGGATCACGCCGCTTCCCGTGAAAACGAGCCTGTCCGCGACAATTTCGAAGCGCCAGGTTTCCGCCAGGGCGCCGGATGCCGCCGCGGCGAGCATGAGACAGAGCAGAATCAGGAATCCTTTTGGGGCGCTCATGAAAACGATCCTCCGGCAGTTACGGCTGCTTTCCGATATAGGCCAGGATGCCGCCGTCCACATACAGCACATGCCCGTTCACGAAATCGGAAGCGGCGGAGGCGAGGAACACAGCGGGACCCTGCAGATCCTCCGTGGTGCCCCAGCGGCCGGCCGGAGTCTTGGATACGATGAACTGGTCGAACGGGTGCCGGCTGCCGTCCTTCTGCCGCTCGCGCAGCGGCGCGGTCTGCGGGGTCGCGATATAGCCGGGGCCGATGCCGTTGCACTGGATGTTCGCGCCGCCGTATTCGGAGCAGATGTTCCGGGTCAGCATTTTCAGTCCGCCCTTGGCCGCGGCGTAGGCAGACACGGTTTCGCGGCCCAGTTCCGACATCATGGAGCAGATATTGATGATTTTTCCGCCGCCTTTTCTGATCATGCCCGGAATGACGGCCTTCGCGCAGATGAACGGCGCGGTCAGGTCCACATCGACCACTTTGCGCCATTCCTCGGCGCTCATTTCCGTCATCGGGATGCGCCGGATGATGCCGGCGTTGTTCACCAGGATGTCGATGGCGCCGATCTCTTTTTCGATCGTTTCCACCAGCGCGGACACGGCTTTTTCATCTGTCACGTCGCACACATAGCCGTGCACGGGAATGCCCTTCTCACGGTAAGATGCGAGGCCCCGGTCCACCAGTTCCCGACTGATGTCGTTGAAGACGATTTTCGCGCCCGCCGCGTGGAACGCTTCTGCGATCGCGAATCCGATGCCGTAGGAAGCGCCGGTGATCCAGGCGGTTTTTCCTTCCAGGCTGAATGCTTTCATATCCATCGTGTGATCCTCCTATTTCAGACAAAGGGTCGGGATTTCGTCCATATCGTCGAACGCCTGGTTTTCCCCGCCCATGGCCCAGATAAACGTGTAATTGCTGGTGCCCGCGCCGGCGTGGATGGACCAGGAGGGGCTGATGACGGCCTGTTCGTTATGCATCACGATATGCCGCGTTTCATCGCCGTCGCCCATCATGTGGAATACCACGTTGTTCTCGGGCACTTCAAAGTAGAAGTATACTTCCATCCGGCGTTCGTGCGTGTGCGCCGGCATGGTATTCCATACGCTGCCCTTCTCCAGCACGGTCATGCCCATCGAAAGCTGGCAGGTTTTGAGCACGGAGGGATGAATGAACTGGTTGATCACGCGCTTGTTGCTGGTTTCCAGCGCGCCGAGCGGGCGCTTGGCCGCGTCCGCGATCCGGATCAGGCGGTTTTCATAGCTGCAGTGCGCGGGCGCGGAAACCAGGTAGAATTTCGCGGGGGAGGCGGGATCGTCACTGCGGAAGGTGACTTCCTTCACGCCGCGCGTCAGGTACAGGCAGTCCTTGTATCCGAGGGCGTATTCCGTTCCGTCCGCAAACACGCGGCCGCTGCCGCCCACGTTGAACATGCCGCATTCGCGGCGCTCCAGGAAGTAGGAGGTGCCGAAGCTCTTCCACACGTCGATGCCCTTGTCCAGCGGCACGGTTTCCTTCACCGGCATGATGCCCACGGTGACCATCCGGTCCACATGGCTGTATACCGCGTGGACGGTATCGGGCGTAAAGAGGGTTTCGATCAGGAATTCCCTGCGGGTTTCCTCGGTGGTGTAGCGCCTGAAATCGCGCTGATTGCAGGAGTAACGGATGTCCATATGCTTTTCCCTTCTTTCTGCTTGATTAAAAGCGAAAATAGTTTTTTGCGTTCAGATAGCTGACGGATGCCGTGATGTCCTTCAGGGTGTCCATATCCTCCGGGTAGAGCCCTTCCTCCACCCAGTGGCCCAGCAGGCGGCAGAGGATGCGGCGGAAATACTCGTGGCGCGGATAGCTCAGGAAAGACCGGGAATCCGTGAGCATGCCGACGAACCCGGCAAGGTATCCGACGCTCGCGAGGGACTTCATCTGGTTTTCCATGCCCTCCAGGTGATCGTTGAACCACCACGCGCTGCCGTGCTGCACCTTCGACACGCACTCGTCATTCTCAAAACAGCCGATCAGTGTGTCGATGATCAGGTTATCGGCGGGGTTGAGCGAATAGAGGATGGTTTTGGGCAGATTGTCCCCTTCCTCCAGCGCCCCGAGGAAGGCCGCCGCGTCCGCCGCTTTCGCGCCGCTGTCGATCGTGTCGAACCCGGTGTCCGGGCCGAGGGCGCGGAACATGCGCGGGTTGTTGTTCCGCAGGCAGCTGTAATGCAATTGCATCACCCAGTCCCGGCTTCGGTATTCCTGTGCCAGGAAGAGCATCATCGCGGTCTTGAAGATTTCCTGTTCGCGCTCATCCGGCATTTTTCCGGCGAGCCGCGCGGCAAAGATCGCCTCTACATCCTCCTCCGGCGCGGGCGCGTACACCACCTGATTCAATCCGTGGTCACTGACGGTGCAGCCGCGGGAAGCGAAGAAATCCATGCGGGCGCGCAGCGCTTCCTTCAGCCCGGCGACGGTCGTGATCTTTACGCCGGACGCCGCGGAGAGCTGCGCGAGGTACTCCGTGTAATCGGGCTTTTCCAGATTGTTGGCGCGGTCGGGGCGCCAGGCGGGCAGCACCTTCGTGGTGAAGGACGCGTCCCGCGCGATTTTTTCATGCCATTCGAGCGTATCGGCCGGGTCGTCGGTGGTGCAGATGGTTTCCACGTTGCTCATGCGGATCAGGCCGCGCACGGAAAAACCTTCGGCGGCCAGCTTCGCGTTGCACAGCTCCCATACCTCCTGCGCGGTTTTCTCGTTCAGGATGCCTTCGTACCCGAAGAAGCGCCGCAGTTCCAGGTGACTCCAGTGATACAGCGGGTTGCCGGCCGCCCGGCCCAGCACTTTTGCCCAGGCGAGGAATTTCTCCCTGTCCGGCGCGTCCCCGGTG
>CADBNX010000469.1 GCA_902796115.1 uncultured Eubacteriales bacterium | reverse complement strand
TGTCCGGATCTCCGCCATCCCTTGGATGGGCAGAGAATCCTTTTTTTCGACATCCGTTCCCTGTGCGCAGCAGGTGATGTTCTGTTAATCAGTTAACCGTTTTTTCAATTCGGGTTGTTCATGACCCTCACCGGTGCTGCCGGCAGGATCGCTGGTATGGGTTTATTCTTCTTCAGAAGGCATCTCAATGATTCGGATCGGCTTTTCCAGCAGCCGGGCAAGCAGGATTTCTGCTTCCATTTCGCCCGTGTCCTCGCCGGCCCTGAATACCCAGAGTTCATCGCAGCCGGTCATCAGCATTACGTTCAGCCGGCGTTGGAAGCTCCGGTTTTCCGGAGAAGCGCTGCAGAGTTCCTGTGGCCATACAAGGTGCGGTACAACCGGGAGCCTGCCAAGCGCTGCCGCAAGCCGCCCGTAGGTGCGGGCTCTTTCCGCGTTCGCCTCGGTCTCTTCTTCGTCCACTCCGGTGTTGGGTGCGCAGATATAAACCTGCTGCACCTTCTGATCTTTCCGGTTGTTGCAGACACAGATCGCGTTCAGCGCCTGCAGGTTTTCGAACCTGGAAAGACCGCTGAAACCGGTTTCCGGTTCAATCAGCCCATTCATCGTTTTCTTAACGGCGTCGTCCACCATGAGTCCAAAAGCAGCAAGCCTCTTTGCTTTGCGGTTTTTTTCCGCTTCTTCCCTTTCCGCGGGGGACAGAATCTTCTTACGCATGACGTTTTCCCTTCCTTTCTGTATTCTCAGGGAACGGGTCCCTTCACATATTCCGGTTTTTGCGGGGGATTTTTAAAAAATTCCCCCATCCTTTTTTGAATTGCGGCAGTAAGAAGCTCCGCCCGCGCGGCGGCAGTGGGCCAAAAAAGGCCAAAAAATATGACAGCGGTACCGGGTACCGCTGTCACACGCTATTTCTAAAAATGAGATTTATGTTCCCGTCGCTATCGTCTGAATGGTGCAAACCATCTGCAGTCTTCCGGCCATACCGCCGCTGACTGGTATCTGTTATAATCCATAGCAATGTTTCTGGCGTATCTGTATGCTTCCTGTATGGATACTGCGCTGTCTCCGTTTGCGTCTGCTTTCAGTGCGCACACCTGGTTTTTCGGGCTGTCCCATCCGCATCCAAGGCAAAAACCGTAGGTAAAAAACCCCATCCAGATCGTGCTGCCTCCGGAATCCACCAGGCCTTCTCCGCTTTCTTCCGTTTCCCGCGCGGCAGTAATCACAAAATACTCCTCAGCGTTCAGCGCTCCGCGTGTTTTCGGCCGGAAGGCGTTCTGAAACGCATTTACGAATTTCTGGGGACTGTTTTCAGCAGATGTTGCCCGAAGCTCGCCGCGTTTTGGTTCGCTTTCTTCTTCAATAAGCTTTCCGCTATAGCAGGCATCAACGATCACAATTTTCCGCCCCGGCACTGCGTCCAGAGCCGTGCGCAGCTCCTCCGGTGAAAGCAGGGAAAATGATTTATCCGCTCCGATCAGGTTTCCGTCCTCGTCCCCATGGCCTGAATAATAGATCAAGGATACATCGTCCTCATCCGCGTCAGCAAACCGGCTTGCGATGGCGCTGATCATGCCGTTTGCGCCAAGATTTCCTTCCACCCGGACATTAAAGGGAGTAGTGGTAAGGTTCCGCAGACACCAAGTCATTGCTTTCTGGTCTGTGGCCGGACCCTGTAAAGCCATTCCCGTTCCCGGATAGGTCTGATAGATAATCAGCGCACGGTATTCTGTTCCGGCGATATAGTCCAGCTGATGCGTCTTTGCATAGGTCGCCCCTGCGCTTCCGGCTCCTGCACGGATCAGCAGCGCCTCCCCGCAGTTCAGAAAAGCATCTTCCCCGATCTCTGTCACACTGTCCGGTATCACAACCGTCCGGATAGAACTGCAGTTTGCAAAAGCTTCCGCTTCAATGACTTCCGTTCCTTCCGGAATCACGATCTCTGTGGCGTAAACGCTGATCGGAAGAAAGCACAGAGCAATCACAAGGATGATGAACCGGCCGCAGACGCCGGGCATCATGGTCTTATGCCTTTCTCTGTCGCGTTTTCCTCTCTTCGCTGCCACTTCCGCACAATCCTCTCCGCTGTTTCGCCTTTTCCCTGGCGCAATGGCCGGGCATGTCCATACTTCCCTTGTAATTATAGTGGCAGGGATCACAGTGCGCAAGTCGGTCTTTCATACAATACTTCCGCATCTTTTCTTCCGGACGGAAAGCACATCAATATTTCAAAAATCTCTGTTTTTGCCAAAAAACACGGCGATCACAGAAAAAATAACCGTTATGTAACAGGCTGTGCGGTATAATAGAAACGAGCATAAAGATGATCATCTGTAGCAGCTCACGCACGTAAACTTATCATGGCTTTTGATAGGAGGAGGTGCTTGTATGGCTACTGAAGAAGAGATACGTCTGTCTGCCGAAGAATTCCTTGACGATTTGGCATATGCTTACCCAGAGCTCACTCGCCGGTCGAAAGTACGAGTACGGTCTTATGCGCCAAAATTACCGTCCGACAAGTCAAAAGAACAATCTGATCAGTTTAT
>CADBNX010000468.1 GCA_902796115.1 uncultured Eubacteriales bacterium | reverse complement strand
TACAGCTTTCCCTGTTCCCGGAGCGCTTCTTCCACATACCCGATGCATTCGCGGATCAGCGCGTTGCACCAGGGCAGCTTCTGCTCCCCGCGCTCCGCTCCCGCCCGGAGCAGATCGGCGCAGTTGATCATATCCCCGTGCCGCTCCCGGAATTTGCCGTAATACGCGTCGGTGACTTCCGGCCCTTTGAGGCCTGCCAGTCCCAGCACCATCAGTCCGCCCGTCACCGCGCCGCAGACGGATCCCATCTGCATGCCGGCCCGGAAGAGAGCGGCCGTTCTGCAAGCCGTTTCCTGATCGTATCCCAACGCTTCCGCGAACGCCGAAACCACTGCCTGCGCGCAGTTGTACTTCGGTTTCCCGTTATCGCCCATAACGCTGCGCAGTTCCATGGCTTTCTGTTCGTATATGGTCATAATCTCACCTCAGAACGTTCAGTATTTGAATGTTTCAATTCATTTCGAACGATTCGCCCTGGTTTTTCATATCCGGAATCCTGCTTTATTCGCCGGAAGAGCTTCTTGTCTCTTTCAATTCCTGTCCGTAATACGCGTCCGGCCCGTGCTTGCGCAGGTAGTGCTTATCCAGCACACACCGCGGCATCGCAGCGTCCGGGTTCAGAAGCAGGGTTTTCAGAGCCATTTCCGCGACGGTATCCATCACCACCGCGTGATACACCGCGGCTGCGGGATCCTTTCCCCAGGTGAAAGGCCCGTGATTCCGTACCAGCATGCCCGGAACAGCCATCGGATCGATGCCCCGCTCCCGAACGCATTCCGCGATCACTTTTCCCGTATTCCGTTCGTATGCTTTTTTTACTTCCGCTTCGGTCAGCTCGCGGGTGCACGGGACCGGCCCGTAAAAATAATCCGCGTGTGTGGTGCCAAGCGCGGGAATATCCCTCCCCGCCTGCGCGAACGCCACGGCATTCACGGAATGGGTATGTACAACGCCGCCGATCCCCGGAAACGCGCGGTACAGTTCCAGATGCGTCGGCGTATCCGAGGAAGGCTTATACCTTCCTTCAACCGTTTCCCCGCTCGCAAGGTCAACGACCGCCATATCCTCCGGCTTCATCCCGTCGTACTCCACGCCCGACGGCTTGATCACAACAAGCCCTCTCTTCCGGTCGATGCCGCTCACATTTCCCCAGGTGTAGATCACGACCCCGCGGCGAACCAGTTCCAGGTTGGCGTCACAGACTTGTTTCTTCAGTTCTTCAAGCATAACAATTCCTTTTTATACGATACGCAGGCATCGTCCAGGCGCTTCTCTCACAATATGCTTACAGCATGTATAATCGCACAGTCCCGACCTGATATCAGCAGTAATACTCCCGATACCATTGCGCAAACCTGCGCAGCCCTTCTCTGATTCCGATCTTCGGGGTAAACCCGTAGTCTCTTTCCAGCGCAGAAGAATCCGCAAACGTAACCGGCACATCTCCCGCCTGCATGCCGACCAGTTCCCGATGCGCCTCGAAATCATAATCGCGGGGAAGCACGCCCGCGCGAACCAGTTCTTCCTGCAAAGTTGAAATATAATCCAGCAGATTTTCCGGCGTGCCTCCTCCGATGTTGTATACCGCATACGGCGGAAGGGGCAGGCCGTCCTCGCCCATCTTTTTTTCCGGTGCCCCGCGCATTACGCGCAGGATTCCTTCCACGATATCATCCACATACGTAAAATCACGTTTCATATCGCCGTAGTTGAATATTCTGATCGTGCCGCCTTTGGCCAGCGTATTGGTCGCGGAAAAATAAAACATATCCGGACGCCCTGCCGGGCCGTAAACCGTAAAGAAACGCAGCCCGGTAGACGGGATATTATAGAGTTTGGAATAGCTGTGCGCCAGCAGCTCGTTGCTCTTTTTTGTCGCGGCGTACAGACTGACCGGGTTATCCACCTTGTCTTCCGTGCTGAAGGGCACCTTTTTGTTGCCCCCGTACACAGAGGACGAGGACGCGTACACCAGGTGCTCTACCGGATGATGGCGGCAGGCTTCCAGAATATTGAAAAAGCCGATCAGGTTGCTCTCAATGTAAACGTCCGGATGATCGATGGAATAACGGACACCCGCCTGCGCGGCCAGATTCACCGCGACGGCGGGTTTGTACTCCGTGAAAACATGTTCCACCAACGCATTATCAGCAATACTTCCCCTGATGAACAAATGCTTAACCGGTGAATGCTCAGCCGCTTTTCCGATCAGGGACAGCCGGTATTCCTTCAGCTTCGGATCATAGTAATCATTCATATTATCCAGGCTGATCACCGTGCCGCTCTTCATTTCCTTCAGCAGCCACAGCACCAGATTGGCCCCGATAAAGCCCGGAGATCCGGTCACCAGAATCGTTTTCCCGTTCAGTTCTACCGATGTCTTGCTCATACCGCCACCTCAAACGCCTTTTGTGATCCCGTGATAGGTTTCCTGCACCTGCCTGTAGCTCTCCAGATTTCCGATGTCATACCGGCTGCCCGGCATTTCCATGCTGTGCATGACCGTATGCCTGCACATCCAGGATACCAGACTGCCGGGCGCGTCGGTTCCGCAGCCCTGCGCGATCGCGTCCCTTATCTTCTTCGCGTCCTCCGCTTTATAAAAATAAAACGGCGGCGTACACCAGTTGGTTTTCGGCTCTGCCGGTTTTTCTTCCAGCGAAAGCAGTCTGTCCCCTTCTCCGAGTTCCGAAATCCC
>CADBNX010000467.1 GCA_902796115.1 uncultured Eubacteriales bacterium | reverse complement strand
TTTATTTTTCAAAGCGTTCCGGAATCACCAGCCGGATTTTGCCTCTGCCCTTGCCGATGATCTCACAGCGTTCAACCTTGCCGCCTTTGACTTCAAAACGCAGGAAGCGGCCGCCCGTTCCGGGAAGGCAGAAAGCAAAATCGGTCCATGAATCCGGCACGGCGGGCGCCGCATACCAGGTGTCCCCTTCCACGCGAAGAAGCATATGCGCGACGGCGGTGACGTAAACGCCCGCGGAAGTTGTGAACCAGGGGCGGTACAGGATGTCTTTTTCGCTGATTTCGCAGATTTCATCAAAACAGCCGGTCGGTTTGGCAGCCTGCTTCAGGGCGGCCAGGGTCCTATCGCCGTCCCCCAGTCTGGCGTATGCGCAGGCTTTCCAGGCGGCGTACCAGGTGGATACGCCGCCTCCCATGGCGTACATGTTGCCATACTGGCTTTCGTGCTCGTGATAATCCGCCATGGCTTTTTCAAGCGGCTCGTCTGCCTGTGAGAATACCGGGTAAGGGAACAGTCCGGAGAATACCGCGATGGAACGCTGGGGACTGTCCGGCGTGGGGATATACCTTCCGTCCTGCTGCGGAAGCGCCGCCTGCAGGCGATCCGCCGTACCGCGCCACTGCGCCGCAAGCTCTTTTTCCACGCCGAGTGCGTCCGCGGCCCACGCTCCGTACCGCAGGGAGGCGATCACGGAACAGGTGGTCATGAAAGCGTTGATGACGGACGAGCCGATCCGCTCCAGATCCGTGCAGCGGCCGAGAATCAGTTTTCCGTCCGTTTCATACAGCATGTGCTTCGTGAAGAACTCGTTGCACGCGCGGATGACAGGAAAGCCTTTCTCGCGCAGATAATCCGTATCACCGGTCACCTGCGCGTACTGGGCCTGCCCGATGGCGATATTGCTCATATGGAAAATGTGTTCGTACCAGAATCCCGGAGTGGCGGCTTCCTCGTGCGTTTCAACGGTTTCCCATGGGTAGCGCGCTTCACCGATCCCTTTGGAGGAAGCGCGTTTGACGGCTTTTGCAAGCCCCTCCGCGCGGAAGGAAACCGGATGGGACGCGCCGGAAGCGTGGCCGGTATACAGGAGGCCGGCCATGTTGAAGTATTCGTCGAAGGCAAAATACTTGCCTTCCCAGCATGCGTCGTTGATACAGGTCGGGATGGACCACTGGGTGGTGTTCATGCGCAGGTCGTACTGCGCGGTGTCGTAAACGGACTGGAGTTTGGGATCCGGCAGGCGGACAAAGGATTCGGAACCGTACTCGTTCCACGCGTTTTCATGCGCCGATCTGAGCTTGTCGAATCCGGAGCGCAGACGGCGTTTCAGGGCGAATACGTCCGTTTCATCCTCGTCCGTATCGCCGAAAATCAGATAAAAGTGGATTTTCTGCCCCGCGGGCGCGTGGACCGTGATCTGATGATCCTTTCCGGTACGGGACAGTGCGCATTCCGCGTCGGTGAAAAAGAGGATGTCTCCGCGGTACAGACGCTGCGCGTTGATGCTGTAGCCGATCCGGAAGCCTCCCGCGATCCGGGCGGGACGCAGAAGCAGTTCCTCCGCGTTCGGCGCGTGATCGCTGCGCTCCCCGACAGTGTAGCACAGGGTATAATCCGCGTCACGGTCAAAGGATTTTTCGATTGCCAGGATATTTTCGCCGGCGCAGATGAAAGCGGTCGTGGCTTCGGAACCGTCCGCGTAACGGCAGCAGGCATGCATGACGGCTTTTTTGACATCCAGTTCCTGCTCCCATTCCCGGGGTTCACCGGCACTCACACCGTTGAACAGGGTTTCCGCGGTGATACGGCCGAATGGAATCAGCGGGCGGATGAAGGGGTATCCGTAACGCCGTCCTTCCCACCAGATATGGCGGCTTTCCACCGTCAGCTTCATATCCGGATACAGCGCGCGCTTATCGTACATCTGCGTTCCGCGATAATCCAGCGCCGCGGAAATGCAGCCGTTTGCCAGCATCGGGGGCGCGTAATCGGTGCGGTTCTCCGTGCTTTGATAAATCATTCTCAGATCCTCCCTTTCTCTTACAGAATCCGGCTGCCTGATTCGGCATCCAGAACGGCGGTGGCATTCCCATCAAGTGTCAGTTCGGCTGTTTTTCCGTTTCTCAGGTGCACGGTGAAACGGCCGCCCGAAGCGGTGTTCAGATACAGATACGCGCCGTCGGCGATGACAAACGCGCCGTCTTCCGTATAGATATGCGCGCCGGCTTCCGCCAGAATGCGCTGCAGGTGCTCCTTTTGCGGGATGGGACGGGCAAAGTACCAGTCGCTGCCTTTGCGCGCGGCGAGCGTTCTGCCCTCATGATCGGATATGAGCGCTTCCGCTTCGGGCGAATCAACGGCAAAGAACGGATCAAGAGCGGGGAAGGGGATGGGATCGTCTTCCTCCATGCCGCTCAGGACCTGCGACGCGCTTTCGCCCGGGATCCGCTTCACCCGCATGCCCGTGACACGGGCGATGTTATCCGGAGAAAGCGTCTTTCCGTTGCTGTACCCGGGTGCCCAGAGCCAGACGCGCTGAAGTTTTGCGGTCATACGGTGAATCATGTCGGTCTGCTCATCCGTCAGCAGCCAGGTGTTGCAGAAGAATACGGCCCTGTACCGGCTGATCTCGCAGCGGGCAAAATCCTCCAGATAAATGAAATCCGCCATCACGCCGCAGCGCAGCAGTTCGTGCAGCAGGGGGTATTCGGAAAAAGGCTGCCCGGAAATCTGGTATGGGGCCTTGGCGTCGAACACGCAGAGCACGTCCGCGGCGGGCGTGTAGGGCTTTTTGTCGTTCTCCTCCGCGAGGCGCTGCAGCTTTCCGATTTCCTCCATCAGATCCGGCTGATCCCACCAGCCTTTTTTACGCCATATGGAGCCGACCTGGGTGCGCTTCGCGTCCATTTTTGCGACCGAAGGAACGATCCGGTGGTCATAATACCACAGCCCTTCGCCGGAAAGCAGCGGCAGGAGCACATTGCGCCGCATCTGGGCCAGGGTTTCGCTTCGTCTGGCAGGGTCGCCGCCCGATTCGTGCTCGCTTCCCGCGGGATGCTGGTCCATTTCCGTCAGCCACAGCTTTCCGTGGAGACGGTTCGACTCCAGCAGTCCCCTTGAGATCGGAGCGCCGGCAGGCAGGCGGTTTTTCATATACGGGAACGGCCCGCTCAGGTAATCCAGATCCGGGCTGTCAAGCAGTGTGAGCGGGTTCAGATGGCCGCCGATCGGCGCGTTGGCGCCGCCGCAGCCGACAAAATAACCGTAAAAGGCGCCGGTGAGCATTCCCGGCCAGTGCTTCCTGATGATGCGGCAGAAATACAGGATATCTTCCGGCGGAGTCAGCTGGATGCAGCGCTGCGCGTCGATGATGTGCCGGGAGCGGACCGGATCGCGGAAAACGCCGTCGTCGCCCAGCTGACGGGGATCCGGCTGGAAGGGCGCGGTATCTATGGTGACGTCTGGGCGTCCCCATGCCCGCTGCAGGGCTTCGTCCGTTCCGTATTCTTCCAGCAGCATTTTCCGGAAGCGCCTGCGCATCGGCACGGAGCAGTCCGTGCCCCACTGGTGCCATTCGCCGTTGACGCCGCAGGCGATCTGCAGCCCGATCAGGCTGTCGCCTTCCGGGGTTTCCTTCAGATAATCGCACATGGCGGCCACGAGTTCGCCCGCTTCTTTCAGCCATTTTTCCGACGCGAGGGAAACGCGGATGCGCTGCCGGTGATCGTCCTGGATCATGCGGCGCCGTTCGCCGTCGTCGATCCCGAAATGGTCGATATAGAGCACCTGCTCCTCAGGGTTGTCGCGAATCCACCAGTAGGGGGGATTCACGTGCAGGCGCAGCAGGACGGGCGCGTCGGGATTGGCGTCCAGCACACCCGCGATTTCCGCCTGGATGGGTTCAAAATCGGGCGGAGAAAATTTGAACCAGCTCAGCGCCAGATCGATGTCCGCACAGACGGGGAGGATCCCCTGCTGCTGAAACTGGCGGATGTTCTTCTGCGCGTACGCCGTGTTGGATTTTGCCGCGGGAAAATCACTCAGACAGAACAGCACGGGCGGGATTCGCCGGTCATTCAGATACAGACGCGGCGCACCGTTTTCAAACCGGATGCTGGCACAGTACTTCATGGAGCACCTCCTGCAAAACAGATTAGCTCCATTATACGCTTTTCGGGGAACAGAAGCAAATCTGATTTGACTGTTGATGCGTCAAGCGGAATAAAACACGGAAACATGAAAAGTTGTCCGCTCCTGTGCGTTATGATATAATATGAAAGGAGCAGCCTGCGCCGCCGGAACACGGCGGAAGGCGATCGCGGCTGCGGCATGATCCGGTTTCCGGTACTGCCGCTGTGCCGATGAGGAACACGCAGAGAGGAAATGTGTATGAGATACGAATTTGACATGCTGAAGGGCGAAGCCTGGTGGGGCGGAACGACCGGCAGCGATCAGTGTCCCCTGACGGAGAAAAGCGACTATCATTACGATTTCCGGAAGGTTTGCCCCAACCAGACGATGCCGCTCTTCCTTTCCAGCGAGGGCCGGGTGATCGCGAGCCCCGCGCCTTTC
>CADBNX010000466.1 GCA_902796115.1 uncultured Eubacteriales bacterium | reverse complement strand
TTCCTGGAAGCGATCAAAAATTCCACTACCTCGATGGATGAGTGCGACGTGGTAGTCCCGCGCGACCGGATCGCCGAATTTGTGAAAAAGAGCATCGAGCTGGGTGAACAGTACGGGATCCGCATCCGTTCCTTCGGCCATGCCGGCGACGGAAACATGCATATTTATGTATGCAGGGACGAGCTGGACGACGCTGCCTGGAAGGAAAAGGTCGGGGCCGTCATGGAAGCGCTGTACCGGGAAGCGGCCGTACTGCAGGGACAGGTTTCCGGAGAACACGGAATCGGCCACGCCAAGAAGGAATTCCTGCGCGAAAGCCTCGGCGAAACGCAGATGGCGCTGATGCGGGGCATCAAACAGGTATTTGACCCCAACGGGATCCTGAATCCGGGAAAGGTTGTCTGAACATGCGAAAATCCGGGGACACGCGCTTCCTTGATCCGGCAAAAGTCATGATCAGTATCCTGGCAAGGAGCGCGCCTGCCCTGGAACCGGAAAACGAGGATGAGATCTCCATGCTGGTGGAGGGTTCCTTTGCCCTGACCGCGGACGGGAGGGGCGGACGGCTGAATTATACCGAGGCGGATCCCGACGACAGCGGCAGCACCGAGGTCGAAATCCTCGTTTCACCGGAAGGGATCACCATGTCGCGCCGGGGCGACTGGGGTGCGAGCATGGTGTTTGAACGGGGAAAAGTGTTCAAGGGTATGTACCGTACCCCGTACGGAAACCTGAGTATGGACGTTTTTACCACGTTTTTTCGGGCGGAATTCGGGGAAGCGGGCGGAAAGATCGAACTGAGGTACCAGATGGAGATCGAGGGCCACATCCCCGTGGTGCATTCCCTGCTGATCGGTTATGCCGGCGACCGGGCGGAATGATCCCGCGGGGGAAATGCGCGAAGAGATACGGGCACTTTGTCCGGATGCCTTCGTGCGTCCGGCAAATGTGAAGGACGCGCTTTTCGTGACGGATTTCTGCCGCAGGGCGGCGCCGGAAGCGCGGGACGCGGCGCGGCAGGCGCTGGCGGCGCGCGGGTATTCCGTGAGCGCGGAGAGGGAACTTTGGTTTCTGACGCCGGGGTCCGGACGCATCCGGAAAATCCCGTGCGGTCTCAGCGCTCCCGTGCCGGAAACGCCGCCCCGGGACGCGGCGCTGCAAAACCTGTGGCACCTGGCGCGCATCCTGCGCAGGCAGGCGGAGGATACGGAAGCGGATCCTGTTTTCTGCCTGGCGCTTCTTCGGGCGCTGGCGTCCCCGCTGCCCGCGGAGCAGGCGGCGTCCGTGCTGCCTGCGGCTTTTGCCGACGCGCTGCGGGAGGGACGGAAATGCAAAACGAAGCTGACCGCATATCTGGCGGAAAGCCTGTACGCACGCTGCAGCGCTTCGTCCGCCGGAAGGGATCGCCTTCGGCAGGCACCCGCTGAGGAATGAATTTCTGATGAACGAACGCGGAAAGAATCAATCGGATATCCTGGTAATCGGCGGCGGCGCGGCCGGCCTTGCGGCGGCATGCGCCGCCGCTTTTCTTGGCGCGGACGTGACGGTGCTGGAGGCGGACCGCAGGCCCGGCCGCAAGATCCTCGCGTCCGGAAACGGCAGATGCAATCTGATGAACGCCGGGAGCGGCGCGTACTTCCACGGCAGGGCGCTGGCGGAAGCGGTGCTGGAACGCTGCCCGCAGGCGGAGCTGCGCGCATTTTTCACGCGCTGCGGGCTGCGAATTCCGGAGCAGAGCGAGGAGGACGGCCGCTTTTACCCCGCGACCGGACAGGCGGCCTCCGTGCTGGACTGCCTGCGCGGCACCGCCGCGGAGAGCGGGGCGGTGATCCTGCCCGAAAAGAAGGCGGACGCGATCGTGCCGGAAGGAGATGCGTTTGCCGTACTGTGCGGCACGGAGCGTTTTTCCGCAAAGCGCGTGATCTGCGCGTGCGGTTCCCCGGCGGGGGGAAGGCTCGGACGGGATTCTTACGCGCTGCTTCGGGGAATGGGCCATACGATGGTTGCCCCGCTGCCCGCGCTGTGCCCCGTCGAATGCGATATGCGCGGACTCGGAGCCCTGCGCGGCCTGCGCGTGCCGGCAGTCGTGACCCTGGCGCGGGGGAACACACGCAGAGAGAGCGCGGGCGGAGAAGTGCTGTTTACGGAATGGGGCCTGAGCGGCATCTGCGCGATGCAGCTTGCGGCCTCGGCGATGGAGCTTTACGGCGGAAGGGACTGCGTGCTGTATCTTGATTTTTCGCCGCTGCTGTGCCTGGCCGGGCGCAGGCATTTCCATACGGACCGTCCCGTTTCGCCGGACGCGGAAAAGGTATATCTGCTGCTGCGCGAACGCGCGGCGCGGGAAAGCGAAGAGGCGTGCTGGCGCGGCCTTCTGCCCCGTACGCTGGCCGAAGTGATCTTTCGCCGCGCGCGCGGCCTGCGGGAGGCGGCGGAGCTTCTCTGCGCGTTTCCGCTGCGCGTGACCGGAGTTCGCGCCGAATCCGCGCAGGTGATCCGCGGCGGGATCGCCGCCGATGAATTCTCCCGCGGCACGCTGGAATCGAAACGCCATCCCGGCCTGTACGCGGCCGGCGAAGTGCTGGATGTGGACGGGGACTGCGGCGGATACAACCTGCAGTTCGCTTTCGCGTCCGGAATCCTCGCGGGGAGGGACGCGGCGTCCCATGTTCTGAAGAGGAGGATATCATGAAATACCAATCCCTGAAACCCGGCACCCTGCTTTCACCGGTGCCGGCCGTGCTGGTTTCCTGTGCGGATGAAACGGGACGGAAGAACGCGCTGGCAATTGCCTGGGCAGGCACCGTCTGCTCCGATCCGCCGATGGTTTCCATCTCCGTCCGTCCGGAACGCTATTCCCACGAACTGATCGAACGGAGCGGGGAGTTTGTGATCAATCTGTGCGGGCGGGAGATGCTGCGCAAGCTCGATTACTGCGGCGTGCGCTCCGGCAGGGAGGAAGACAAATGGGAAAAGGCGGGCCTTGAGGCGCTGACGGTGCCCCAGATGCGCTTCACGCCCGCGGTGTCCGGCACGCCGCTCTACCTGGCCTGCCGTGTCGCGGAGAAAAAGTGTCTGGGCTCGCATGATCTGTATCTGGCGGATATCGCGGCGGTCGGCGTGCGGGAAGATCTTCTGGATGAGACCGGACGGCTCTGCCTGGAACGGGCGAACCTGGTGGCTTACAGCCACGGGGAGTATTACGGCCTGAGCGGGCTGCTCGCCTTTTTCGGCTATTCCGTAGCGTCCGACGAGGTGCTGAAGAGGCGCATGCCGGCAGAGGGAAAGGGGGGTGCCGGGAAAGCCCGGCGAAGAAAATGAATAACGGAAGAAACACGCTCTGGTACCGCAGGGAAGCGTCGGAGTGGAATGAAGCGCTGCCGCTGGGAAACGGCAGGCTTGGCGCGATGGTGTACGGCGGCGCGCTGACGGAGCG
>CADBNX010000465.1 GCA_902796115.1 uncultured Eubacteriales bacterium | reverse complement strand
GGGTCGTCCACGTCGCAGCCGGGCCAGGTTCGGTTGGGCATCCAGAAGTCCGCGATCATCTTCGCCTGGCCGGGGTAATACTGCTCGAACAGCTCCCGGTACAGCAGGCTCTCCTTCGTGAAAGGCCGGCGGTAATCGTATTTCGCCGCCTTTTCGGCAAATTCCCCGTCCGTATATGTCCTTTCCGCAAGCGCTTTCAGATCGTTGACCATGGAATGCCCTACGGCGTCGGAGAAGGCCGCCTTCTGCCGCCAGAGGATTTCGTCCGGCAGGATGTGATCCTCCGCGAAGGCCCTGCGGATCAGGTATTTGCCCATGTTATGCCGGTTCATTTTCAGCTCGGGGTCGATGCTCATGGCATAGCGCACGAACTTGAGATCCCCGAAGGGGACCCGGGCTTCGAGCGAGTTGACGGAGATACAGCGGTCCGCCCGCAGCACGTCATAGACGTGCAGTTCCCGGACGCGCTTTTCCGCCTCCTCCTGGAAGGCGGCGGCATCGGGCGCGAAATCGGTATACTTGTAGCCGAAGAGCTCGTCGGAGATCTCACCCGTCAGCAGCACCCGGATATCCGTGTGTTCGTGGATCCATTTGCACACCAGGTACATGCCGATCGAGGCGCGGACGGTGGTGATATCCCAGGTGGCGAGCAGCTCCACTACCGCGGGCAGCGCTTCCAGCACGTCCTGCTCGGAGATGATGACCTCCGTATGCTCGCTGCCGATATATTCGGCCGCGATCCGGGCGTATTTCAGGTCGATGGCGTCCGTGTCCATGCCGATGGCGAAGGTGCGGATGGGATGGGGCAGCAGCTTCTGCGCGATGGCGCACACCAGGGAGGAATCAAGCCCGCCGGAGAGCAGGAAGCCTAACGGCGCGTCGGCGTCGAGCCGCTTTTCGACTCCGTCCGTCAGCAGGCGGCGAAGCTTCGCGCAGACTTCTTCTTCCGTTTTCATGGTAAAATACCCGGTATAGGCGGGATCGGCGTATCGGATGAACTGTCCGTCGATCCAGTAATGCCCCGGCGGGAAGGGCAGGATGGTCTCGCACAGGCCCATCAGGTTTTTGGGCTCGCTGGCGAAGGCCCAGCCGCCGTCCGGGAGCCTGCCGAAATAGAGCGGCCGGATACCGATGGGGTCGCGGGCCGCGATCAGTTTTTCCTGTTTCCCATCCCACAGGATCAGGGCAAATTCCGCGTCGAGGGTTTTGAACATTTCCACGCCGTATTCGTGATACAGGGGCAGCAGGATCTCGCAGTCGGATCCGCTCCGCATGGGATAGCGCTGCATCAGCCTCTCCCGCAGGGGACGGAAGCCGTACAGCTCCCCGTTGCAGACCACGGCGTCCCCGCCCAGACGGAAGGGCTGCATGCCGCTTTCGTCGAGTCCCATGATGGCAAGGCGGTGAAAGCCCAGGTATCCGCAGGGGATCTCCTCAAACCGGCTCATGTCCGGCCCCCGGGACTTCGTCCGTTCAAAGCCTTCCTTCAGTTTCTCCGCCGGGATCGATTTACTGGTCACACCGAAAATGGAACACATAAAAGGCACCTCCTTCTGCGGTCGGCAATCGTTCTGATATCTCCGGACGAAGGCCGCCTCTCCGTGGTGCCACCTGATTTGCTTCTTTGCGAGGCTCTTGGAATCTCCCTTGACTCCGCCAAGCCCCGGCGATTGTAACGTGCCGCCGTACACGCCGCCCTTACTCGCGTATCCGCTTTCGGTTTGGACTTGGAAGGGTTCTTCGCCCGGGCGCTCATACGGGACTTCCACCGCCGCCCGCTCTCTGGGATGCCGCCGTCCCGGGGTACTCTGCTTCCGCATCGCTTTGCCCTATGAAATTGAGCGTATCTTAGCACCGGCCCCGGCGTGTGTCAATGCGGTGTACAGAGAAAGTACAGAGAAAAGTTACAGCTCAGCCTGCGGCTGAGCTGTATGCGGGAGGTCCCCGTACCTCCCGCACCCTCCGTCCCTCGGGCGCAGTTCACAATGGCATCTGCTGCACTTCGTTTGCAGATACCTATTGTT
>CADBNX010000464.1 GCA_902796115.1 uncultured Eubacteriales bacterium | reverse complement strand
CTACAAGGCGGTCTGGACCGCGGAACAGCAGGAGAGCGGGTACTACTACCTGGCGGCGCTGGACTGCCGGCGGGGCGAATACGGGCATGCGCTGGAAATGATTGAGCGCAGCCTGGTGAAAAACGGACACAACCTGAAGGCCCGGGCGCTGAAGGGTATGATTCTGGACAGCCTCGGACGGGAGGAAGAGGCGGAAGCCTGGTACGCGGAGAACCGAAGGGTGGACGACTTTGACTATGTTTCCCGCCTGGAAAGCGGAGATGTGGAAGCGACGCTGGAGCTGATGGGCAGCCGGAGCAGCTCCTACATTGAATGCGCGCTGGACTATGCCGAAGCCGGATACTATGAAGACGCGCTGTTCATTCTGGATCGTTGCCCGGAGAAGACGCCCATGGTGTATTACCACGCAGCGAGGTTCTGTGCGCTGAACGGGGACGCGGAAGGCGCGCGGGAGATGCTGGAGAGCGGGGCGAAGGCCGATCCGCTGTACTGCTTCCCGAACCGGCTGGAGGATATTACTGCGTTGGAATTTGCCATGGAGCAGAACCCGGGGGACAGCCGGGCGCCTTATTACCTGGGGTGTCTGTGGTATGACCGGCGGCAATATGAAAAAGCTATCGCGTGCTGGGAGAAAAGTGCGGAGGGGGATCCTTCCTTCCCTACGGTATGGCGGAATTTGTCGCTGGCGTATTTCAACAAGCACGGAGACAGGGAAAAAGCCCTGGCATGCATGGAGCGGGCGTACGCGCTGGACCGGAGCGACGCGCGGGTGCTGCTGGAACTGGACCAGCTGTACCGGAAGCTGCGGAGAAGCGTTGGAGAACGGTTTGCGTTCCTGGAAGCGCACCGGGAGACCGTAATGAAGCGGGACGACCTTTGCATTGAATACTGCATGCTGCTGAACCTGCAGGGAAGATACGCAGAAGCGCTGGATATCATCCGCGGGAGACATTTCCATCCCTGGGAAGGCGGGGAAGGAAAAGTGACCGCCCAGTATGCGGTTTCACTGAAGCAGACCGCGCGGGCGGCGCTGGCGGCCGGAGACTGTGTGAAGGCAAAGTCGCTGCTGGAAGAGGCGCTGGTTTTCCCGGAAAACCTGGGAGAGGGAAAACTGGAAGGCGCGAAGGACAACGACATCTATTATCTGCTGGGCGTGGCAGAGAAGGCACTGGACATGGAAAAAGAGTCACAGAAACACCTGGAAAGGGCCTCCGAAGGGAACGAGGAACCGGCGGGTATGATGTATTATAACGATCAGCCGGCGGATATGATCTTTTATCAGGGACTGGCGCACAAGGCGCTGGGCAGGGAGGAAAAGGCGGCTTCCCGGTTCCACAAGCTGATCAGCTACGGCGAGAGACACTACTATGACGAAGTGCGGATCGATTATTTTGCCGTTTCGCTGCCGGATCTGCAGCTTTTTGACGAAGATCTGACGCTGAAGAACCGGGCGCACTGCGAATACCTGATTGCGCTGGGAAGCCTGGGCCTCGGGGACAGGGAACGGGCGGAAGGATGCCTGGACGCGGTGCTGCGGATTGATCCCGCGCATCAGGGAGCCATCCTTCACCGGACACTGCTGGCATAAACACTGGAAGCGCCGGTATCGGGAGGACCTTTATGCCGATGGATTACATACATCATTATCATTCGCCGCTGGGCGGTATTACGATGGCCAGCGACGGGAAAGCCCTGACCGGTCTGTGGTTTGACGGACAGAAGCATTTTGCTGAAACGCTTTCTGCTGCGTATTCCGAGCGGGATCTGTCCGTATTTGATGAAGCTGTTCGTTGGCTGGATATCTATTTCGGCGGAAAAGACCCGGGGTTCATACCGGCGCTGAACATGAGGACGACAGAATTCCGTAAAGTAATATGGAAAGTTCTTCTGACAATTCCATATGGCGAAACCATGACCTATGGGCAGATTGCGGAAAGGATCGCAACTCAGCTTAACGTACATCGTATGTCCGCGCAGGCTGTCGGCGGTGCAGTCGGACATAACGCGATCTCGCTGATCATTCCCTGCCATCGGGTGGTTGGGGCGGATGGAAGCCTGACGGGTTATGCCGGAGGTATTGATAAAAAGATGAAATTGCTCCAGATGGAAGGAATGGACATAAACAGATGAGACTCAGTTGTTTGATTTCCAGTGCTTTTGATAATTGAGTTTCCTGTATTCTCTGGGTGTCTGTCCCGTATATTTGCTGAACACCTGTGAAAAATGGCAATCTGAGGAAAAACACAGGTACTCGGCGATTTCCAGACAGGAGAAATCCGTATACTGCAGGAGGGTTTTTGCTGTGTCAATCCGCATACGACGGATATATTCCGACACAGCGATACCGATTTCTTTTTTGAAGACCGTTGAAAGATGTGATTCAGAGATTCCCAGTTCCTGTGAAAGCACGCGAACGGTCAGCGGTTCCTGTAAATGGTTCTCAATATAATCTATGCAACGGGTGACGGGGCGGGAAAAGGCGTCTTTCCTTCGAATTGCTTGCATCCGTGTTGTATAGTCCCGGAACATCACATCATGCAGCACAAAGATCTCGTCAACGGTGCTGCATTTTTCCATCTGCCGGATATAAAGATCGCTCAGATTGAATGCTTCTTCCGTCGGCATTCCTCCCTCGATGCAAAACCGGCAGGCCAGCGTGATGGATGCGACAAACAGAAACTGGTAATTCTTTACGGGATCATCTGAAAGATGACCGGTTGTCGGGCCTTCGAACATCTTTTTACCGACTTCCAACGCCTTCAGATCGCCGTTCCTGATCAGCTCATACTGAAACATGTCTTCATCGTAGGTGTGATGATGGTAATCCGCCTCGCGATGTTCGAAAGAAATTCGTTTCAGTGCTTCCGCAATCTTCTGGTTAACAGCCATGCTCACATCTCCCGCATCTGCTTTGGAATGCTCCACGGAATAAGTATAATGCGGTCAAAAGAAAAATGCAATATTATTCTATAAGATTTTCAATAAATATATAAGATGTTCCTGTGGTTTCTGCTATGATACACATGTCAGCAGGAACCAAACGACCAGCAATCGCTGAAGGAGGAGTAACCATGATGAACCTGATCAATACCGCTGATACAACCAACTTGTCCGTCATTCTGGCTGAGGATGTCGGCTCTCCGGAGCTGCGGAATCCGAAGCTCAGCGGGATGAGCAGAAATCGAAAGCACCTGGGAATTGCAAAACCGGTCACCATCGGGAATGACGTCTGGATCGGCGGTAACGTGACAATCCTGCAGGGGGTGAAGATCGGGAACAATGTGGTTGTAGCCGCCGGAGCCGTGGTCACGAAGGACGTGCCGGATAATTGCGTGGTTGGCGGTGTACCTGCCAGGTTTATCAAGGAGATTGAGAACGAT
>CADBNX010000463.1 GCA_902796115.1 uncultured Eubacteriales bacterium | reverse complement strand
GATCGTGGACGAATTGGTGTCGAAAAATACCGCGCTGTCCAGCATGATATCGCCCGTATCCGGATCCACCCGCGCGTTGAGCCCGGCACGGTTCAGCTCCGTGCTCAGTGCCTGGATGATATCCGTTTTCACGCCAAGCAGGGCGTCGATGCGGGAGGCCTGGCTGAGCAGTTCCCTTTTCTGCTCGTCCAGCACCGCCTGCATCGCGGCCAGCTTATCCGCCTGCTCGTTCAGCTTCAGCTGAAGACCGGATAATTCCTCCTCTTTTCCCTTCAGCGCAAGCTGCGCTGCGTGCAGTTCTTCCTGCTGGCGGTCCAGCTGTATCTGAATCCGCGCGACCTCCTCCTGCTTTCCGACCAGGGTGGCGTTTGCCTCTTCCAGTTCCTTTTCGCGCTCCACCAGGGTGATCTGCGCCGCGTCCAGCTCCGCCTGCTGCTCGTTCAGCTGTTTTGTTTTGATTTCCAGCATGTTATAATACTGGTACACGCTGTAGCAGACCGCCAGTACGAATACCAGCAGCAGGGAGGCCATCATATCGGAATAGGATATCCAGTGACCGCCCGCGTCGGAGCGGCCCGGCCGCCGTGCGGCCCGCCTCACTTTTCCCGGCATCAGCCATCCTCCCGCCCGGTCGTTTTGCGCGCCGCGGAATCGGAAGACACCGATACCGCTTCGCGCAGTTTTTTCAGTTCCGCGGAGAACTTTTCACAGTCCTCCCGCAGTGTCTTTCCCGCGTCCCGAAGCGCCGCGGCCGCATCGTCCGTCAGTTTTCCCGTTTTCTGTGCCTCCGCCGCCACCGCGTCCAGCGCGCGTGCCGTTTCCTCCGTATACCGGTTGATTCCCGCGCGCAGGTTCTCCTGGTTTTCACGCATGGTTTCCAGCAGCGCGTGATGATCCTCCGACGCCGAAAGCAGTCCGTTCAGCACCTCGGAACCGTGGGTAAGGAAAGCGTCGTTGTTCGCGTGCGCGGTTTCGACGGACGCGACATATCCGCCGAACCGGTTCAGGATCTCTTCCGTCGCCTGCTGGATCCTGCCCATCTCCCGGATCAGTTCCTCCGCGGCGGACGTTGCCCGCTCCAGCGCGTCATAGGATACCGTCTGGCTCTGATTGACCGCGGACAGCGTGTCTCCCAAAGCGGTCAACTGCCCCGAAAGCGAGCGGTTCATCTGCATGATGAACTGCTGGGTGATCTGGCTCAGCCCTTCCATCTGCGTCTGACTCTGCCCGTGAATAAACGCGTTCATGGCCTGTGCGATGGGCACAAACGACCGCTCCAGGGAGCGGCTCACCGTTTCGCCCACACGATTGACCAGATCGCCCGAGAACTGCTCCAGCGTCCTTTCCCGGTCCTCCTGCTGGCAGATCAGCTGCACCGTATCGTCCAGCGGCCTTGTCATTACCAGGTCGTTGAAGGCTTCCAGAAAATCGTCGATCGCGCTGACTGCGCTTCCGAGCGCCGCTTTCGACAGAATATTGAACACGATGGAGCAGGCCACACCCACAATGGAGGTCGTGAAGGCAAAGGTCATGCCACCGATCATTTTGGGGATGCTCTCCATGGTTCGCGCGGCGTCGGAAACGTCAAGCCCGCCCAGGCCGCGCATCAGACCGATAAAGGTACCAAGGATGCCCAGGCTGGTCAGCAGGCCCGGCACCATTTCGGCAAGCGGCATATGGCCCACCGCGTAGATCACCGTATCATCGTTCACATAGTCTTCCGCGTTGCAGGCAAGCCCGCGCGCGTTGAGCTGCTCCGCGTTCTTGAGGAATTTGCCCCACTCCGTCTGCATCGGACGGCCCAGAAACAGGGAATCCTGCCACGCGGGGCGCTCGCCCTCCACGGGCTGCCGCTCCATTTTGCGCACCGCCCTGTGCAGTCTGCCGGCGGCCTGGCGCACGGGAAAAACGCACTTCGCGAGCCCGATGACAAAAACAAAAGCCATTGCGGCGTACACAATCGCGTCCAGCGAACGTTCTCTTAACACATTGAGGATCTCTTCCATTTTATCCTCCTCCTGACAGGTGTATTCTACCGTAATCAGGCATAAATTGCAATAACTTCGTAAACGGTCGAAACAAAATATTTACATTTGTGTCTGTTCCCGTCCGCTCTCCCATGCACGGTCCTCTTCCCTATTGCCTATTCCCTATTCCCTCTTCTCCCTTCTCCGTTTTCTTCGCGCCCTGCACGCTCTTCCGGTATGCCTCCGCGCTGCAGCCGTTTTTCTGCCGGAAAAGCCGTGAAAAATAATCCGGGCTCGCGTATCCCAGCGTCTCCGAAATCTGACGGATGCTCATCTGCCCGTTTTCCAGCATTTCCCGGGCGGAGCGCATACGCAGCGCGGAAATGTATTCCTTAGGCGGCATACCGTAGCGCCGGATGAAAAGATTCTTGAAATGCGTATAACTGACGCCGCACATCAGGTGCAGCGCGGTGCAGTCGATCTCCCCGAACAGGTTTCTTTCGATCTCCTCCACCGCGGGGCGCAGCAGGTCCGCCTTTTCCCGCGGCAGATATCCGGGGTGGTTCGCTTCGTCCAGGATACGGTAGGCAAGCGCCATGCTCCTCGCGTAATACCCCTCCTGCCGTCCCGTCCACGTTCGCCACAGGGAAGCGTACAGTTCCTCCATCACATTTCCCTTCTGCAGGGGCATATGGATCACATGCTCCGGCGCGTCCTGCGCCAGGAAGGAAAACAGATACCATTCTCCTTCTTTCAGCGTTTCGGTGCGATAATTTGTGTAGGTTCCGGTATTGGGCAGAAAGCGGACGGCCGGGCCTTCCTCGCGGAATCGCTCATTCCCCCAGGCGATCATCGACACGCCCCTCACCTTGAAAATCATTTCACAGGCACGGATCCGCGTGCTGTAGTTATATCCGGTGCCGGCACTGCCGCGGCTGAAGCCGTGCGCAACGCTGTTCAGCTTCAGCACGGTCATGTTTTCAGGAAACATCCATCCACCCTCCTTCCCGCCAAAGCATACCCGCGTATTCCGATCGCGTCAAGCGTTTTTGTGATAAAAAGTGCAGGAATGCTGTTTTCTGCATGTTTTCCCGGACCGAAAAGCGTATAATGGAGGCGTGAATGAATCGACTGAGGAAGGTGACAACCATGCTGAGCCCCGACATCCTTGCCCTGGCCCGGACCCTGCGGGAGCAGGACCTGTATCCGGATACCGTGAAGGTGGAATACGACGACGCGGACCTGATGCTGACAGACGCCGCGCTCAACGCGAAGCGCATGCGCGAATACCTGCTCGCGCAGCCGGTGGACCTGAAAAACGCCGTGCATTTCTGCGGGCATTTTCACTTTGACGGCAGCATCATGGGGGATGTGTTCACGCGGATCGGGCATCCGAATTTCGCGAAAATCCGCGACCGTTATTATCCGGGGCCTACGGAAAACCTGGTCACCTTCGAGTGGCAGCATTCCACCGCGAACTTTGCCAAGGTGATCGACTGCGGCCTGCGGCAGCACATCGCGGAAATCGACCGTTCCCTCTGCCGCCCGCGGGACGAAAAATCCGCCGATCTGCTCCGGGCCATGCGTTATACCTGCGAAACGCTGATCCTCTGGGCACACCGCTGCGCGGACGAATGCGAAGCGGAAGCCGGAAAAGCATCTTCTCCGGAAAGACGGCATGAACTGCTCACGATGGCGGATATCCTGCGCCGCGTGCCGGAAAACCCGGCCCGCACCTTCCGCGAAGCCGTACAGGTGATCTACCTGCTCTTCACCTGCCTGCCGGACAGTCTCGGCACCCTGGACCGGTACCTGCTCCGCCTCTACCGGCAGGATATTGAGAATGGGATCCTCACCAAAGACGAGGCCGCGGATTACCTCGCGGAGCTGTTCGTCTCCGTCTGTGCCTTCACCAGCCACAAGAGCGGAAACTGGGACAAGGGCGGCGAATCCCATTTTGCCGTCGGCGGCATGCAGCCGGACGGTTCGGACGGCTATCAGGAGCTGACGGACCTGATCGTGGACACCATGATGGAGCTCCCGCTGATCCGTCCGCAGGTATCCGTGCGCTTCACGAAAAAGACCCCGTATGAAATCGTAAAGAAGATCCTGCGCTGTGCGCTGACGGATCCGTACATGCGCTTTGCGCTGATCGGGGATGAACCGCGTCTGAAAGGCATGACGGAGGTGGGGCGCATCCCGCTGCAGGACGCGCTGAATTATACGATGGTCGGCTGCAACGAACCGGCGCTGCGCGGCGGCATCTGGTTCGGGGGCTGCACGTCCAACGGCGTGCGCTGCCTCACGAACCTGCTCTACGGCCGCACGGAAGAGGTCTGCGCCTGCGGCACCTTCGACGAGGTATACGCGCTTTTCGAAGAGGAGTTTGAAAAGGACATCTGCCGCATCCTGCAGTATATGAACGGCTTCAATACCGCCCGCGCGAAGGACCGCAACGTGGTGTCCAGCATTTTCATCGACGGCTGCACGGAAACGGGCATCAGCGTATCAGAAGGCGGGGGCAGGCTTTCCTGCTGCGGCACCAACCTGATGGGCTTCACCTGCCTGATCGATTCCCTGACGCTCATCAGGCAGCTCGTATTCCTGGAAAAGAGGATCGGCATGCGCGAACTGATCGAAATCATGCGCGCGGACTGGGAAGGGGACGAAGGCGAGGAACTGCGGCAGTATATCCTCAAAAAGGGCCGGTTTTTCGGAAACAGCGACGAGCTTTCCGATGAAATGGGAAGGCGCGTATGCGAAACCATCTGGCTCCATACGAAGGATAAAACCGACATGTTCGGCAATCACCTGCTGATCGGCACCCAGCAGGGCTACCGTCCCCACAACGTGTGGTTCGGCGCGGGCACGCCGGCCACGCCGGACGGACGCAGAAGCGGCGACGCGTTCATGACCGGCACCGGGCAGACCGCGGGCAAGGACCGCAACGGCTTTACCGCGCTGCTCAATTCCGTGCGCCGGCTGGACGAACACTGCGTGGTGACCGGCCCTTACGTGTGCAATGTGTACCTGGACGAATCGCTGATCCGCGACCCGGACCATCTGGAGAAAACGGCGCGCATCGTTTACGATTATTTCATGCACGGCGGACTGCATATGCAGATCAATTACGTTTCCAAGGAAGACCTGCTCCGGGCGAAACAGAATCCCGGGGATTATCCCACCCTGCGCGTGCGCGTATCCGGTTTTTCCGGCCACTTCGTCAACCTGCCGGAATCCCTGCAGGACGACATCATCCGCCGCACCTCCATCAGCGGGCAGTAGCATGGAAAACGTACTCATTTTTGATATCCAGCACGCTTCCTATGTGGACGGCCCCGGTGTCCGGACCACGGTATTTGTCAAGGGCTGTCCCCTGCGCTGCCGCTGGTGCCACAATCCGGAAAGTCAGTCGCCCCTGCGGCAGCGGATGTGGTTTGCGGGCAAATGCGCGCACTGCGGAAAATGCGCCGCGAAATGCCCGAACGGCGCGCTGCGATGGGATCCCGCGGACGGAAGCCTCCGATGGGACGCGGACAAATGCGCCCTGTGCGGGCGCTGCGAGATGATCTGTCCCGAAAACGCGGTTTCCATCTGCGGGGATATTGCCGATCCGGACGCCGTCTTTCAGGATATCCTGAAGGAGCGCAATGTATATGAGGCCACCGGGGGCGGCGTCACCTTTTCCGGCGGTGAGTGCATGCTGTATCCGGATTTTCTGTATTCCATGCTGGTCAGGTGCCGCGCCGCGGGCATTCATACCGCTGTGGACACCGCGGGCTTCGTTCCCTACGAATCCTTTCGGAAAGTGCTTCCGGTTACGGATCTTTTCCTCTATGACATCAAATGCATCACGCCCGAAAAGCACCGCGCCTTCACCGGACAGGACAACGCCCTGATCCTTGACAACTACGTCAAACTGCTCCGGGACGGTGCCGGGGTACTGGTGCGCGTGCCGCTGATCGCGCAGGTCAACGCGGATGAGGAGGAGTTTTCACGCATCCTCGCGTTTCTGAAAGCACATCCTCCCCTCGGCGCGGAGCTGCTTCCCTTTCACGCGATGGGCGAAAACAAATACCGCGCCCTGACCGGAAAAGAGCCGGAGAGCTTTGCTCCTCCGTC
>CADBNX010000462.1 GCA_902796115.1 uncultured Eubacteriales bacterium | reverse complement strand
GTCAGCTCGATCCACCAGTATCCGTAGTCAAGGCAGTAACGATCCAGCACCATTTCACGGGTTATGGCATCTGCTTTGTCGAGCAGGGGGTCCGCTTCCTTCTCGGAAATGCTGCCATCCGGGGTGCGAAGGTCCGCATGCTTTCGGTAGCGCAGCATTTCTTCCGTGAAATGCCACGCCCCTTTGGGCGGAATAAAGGGAACAGCCTCCCCGCGATCGACCGCCTTGAAAAGCAGCGTATTTCCCATACGGTGGTTGTTTGCTTTTTCCGGGGCATGCGGCTCATTGTATTCCGCCTTCGATTCGCTGCCCGTGCGGAACGCCGCTCCGGCGAAAAACCCAAGCGTACCGTTGCCGGTACAGTCCGCGAACAGCGGAGCGGTCAGCGTCCAGTTGGTTTCCGTAGTCAGCTGCCAGCATTGGATTTCAGTAACGCGTCCGTCCTGAACGGAAGCGTCTCTCATGGATGTATTCAGAAAAAGAGTCAGGTTCGGCTCGGCTTTGACTGCTGAAAAGAGTACCCTGTCCCAGACCGAATAATTATAATGCGGATTCAGAAAACGGTTTTCCAGAAGGATCTCACGAAGGATTCCGGTCTCTTCCGCGTTTTTCTTTCTTCCGCCGCCGGAAGCAGAGCAGATATGCATACGGATCTCGCTGGAGGCATTGCCGCCAAGTACCGGCCTGTCCTGTATCAATGCCGTCTTCACACCATGCCGTGCGGCGGCGATGGCGGCACATAAACCGGTCATGCCTCCGCCGACTACGATAAAATCAAAGGATGCGGATTTGGATTTTCTGCGTACGGACATGATAACAGCCTCCACTTCAATCGGTAATCTATAACCATTATAGCATATGGAAATCCGCTCCGTAAAGAACGAAACGTAAACCGCAGACTGGAAAACGATCGGTAAAACAGCAGGTCACTGTATTTTTCCTGTACTCTCCGAAAAAAGGAATTGACAGCGTACCGTCGCGGGAATAAACTTAAAACGTCATGGGAAGCCCGCAGGAAATCCCCCGCACGGGGGAACCGAAGGAGTGAAACTCTCAGGTGCCGATAAGGCGGAGACTGTTGGCGGATGACACTCTGGAGAAGCCCGGGGAAACCGGGTGCCGAAGGTGCAAGGCGCGGAAATGTGCCAATCTCTCAGGCAAAAGGACAGAGCATGAGCCCTGATGGGGCTGATACGCTTGCTTTGCCATGAGAGTTCTGCCGAAGGCGGACTCTTTATTTTATGGGGAGGATTGTTTATGGGCGTGACGGAACAGCTTGCAAAAATCAACGACGCGGTCAATTCTGTGGTGTGGGGCGTACCCGCGCTGGTACTGCTGATCGGCACCGGCGTGCTGATGACGGTACTGACGAAATTCTTCCAATTCAGGCGTTTCGGTCACATGTGGAAGAACACGATCGGCGGCATCAAGGGCGAGAAACACATTTTCCGGAATACGGACAGCCGTTCGATCTCGCAGTTTCAGGCGCTGTGCACAGCCCTGAGCGCTACGATCGGAACGGGAAACATCGCGGGTGTGGCTTATGCGATCACCATGGGAGGGCCGGGCGCCGTGTTCTGGATGTGGATCGCGGCCATTGTCGGTATGATGACGAATTACTCGGAGAATGTGCTGGGTATCTTTTTCCGCCGCAGGAATGCCAAAGGAGAATGGTCCGGCGGTGCGATGTACTATCTGAAGGACGGCGTGGGCCGCATGAAGTATGGCAAAGCGGCGGGAGCCGTGCTGGCGCTGCTGTTTTCGGTGTTTGCCGTGCTGGCGTCCTTCGGGATCGGAAATATGGGGCAGGTCGTTTCGATCACGGAAAGCATATCAACGCTCACCGGGACTCAGAGCGGGATCAATGTGCCGCTGATCGTCGGTATCGCGGTAGCTTTGGTGGCCGCGCTGGTCATCATCGGGGGCCTGAAGAGGATCGCGACGACGAATGAGAAGATCGTTCCGTTTATGGCGGTGTTCTTCATTATCGGTTCACTTGTCATCATTGCGATGAATATCGGAAAAGTAGGGGACGCGTTCGGAGCGATTTTCCGCGG
>CADBNX010000461.1 GCA_902796115.1 uncultured Eubacteriales bacterium | reverse complement strand
TTTCCCTGGGGAGTTTTTCAGTGTTCTTTTACTTTTATGCTTCCGGCTTCACCAAGGCGGAAGACTGGTTTTCCAGCACGCGCAGGCTTACTTCCACTTCCATGTAATTGCTCTCGGTGCCTTCCTTGATCACTTCCAGGTTCAGGCTGGTTCCGTCGCCTACTGCTTCCTCAGCGCCTTCCGCACGGTACAGCTTTACCTTGATCACGTCGCCCTCGCGGTATTCCTGCAGCTTACTGATCAGCGCCGTGGAGGAGGTGCACACCGTGCCGTCGATCTCCACCAGCACGTCGCCCTTCCGGATGCCGGCTTCCGCCGCGGGAGAACCTTCCTCCACCGAGATCACGATCGCGCCGAGCGGCAGCTTTTCCGTCGCGGAAGAGGAAAGCGTCGATACCGTCACGCCAAGCCGAGGCTTTCCGAGCATGGTATTGGAAGACGCGTTCTCATTCTCATTGGCCGCGCTTGCGGGCTGTTTCTCACCGCTGTAATCCCGCAGCACTTCCTCGATCAGCGGCTTCGCCACGTTGATGGGGATGCAGAAGCCGATATTGTCCACCGTAGTCGTGGAGAACAGGCTGTTGGACGCGTACTTGCGCGCCGGAATGCCCTGCAGCTGTCCGAGCGTATTGAACATGCCGCCGCCGGAGTTGCCGGAGTTGATCGCGGCATCCACCTGGATCATCGTATTGGTCGTCGTATAGCGCCGTCCGTACGCGTCATACCCGGTATCGGTCAGTTCACGGCCGATGGCGGATACGACACCCACGGTCAGGGTGCGCGCGAACTGCTCACCCAGCGGGTTGCCGATCACGATGGCCCATTCGCCCACCTGCAGCGCGTCGCTGTCGCCAAGCTGCACCGGCTCCACATTCAGCCCCGCCACTTCCAGCACCGCGATATCCTGGTCCGCGTCGTAGCCGACCAGTTCGGCCTCATATTCGGTGTCGCTGTTCGCAACCGTTACCGTCAGCCGGGACGCATCTTCCACCACATGGTAATTGGTCAGCACATGGCCCCATTTGGTGATCACCACGCCGGAACCGGTCGCGCGGAGCTGTTCCTGCGGCTGGGTGTTCCTGCCGCCGTAGCCGTAGCCGAAGCCGAAGCCGTAGCCGTAGGTTCCGCCGGACATCTGGTAATTGTTGATGCCCACCACCGAATCACGCACGCTGTTCGCCACCTCGACAAAGGGACTCGTCACGCTTTCGGCGTCCGTCGAGGTGCCGACCACCGCCTGGATCTCTTCCTCGCTCAGCACGGTATTGCTGTCCGCGCCCGCGCTGATCACGCCGGCACCCACCGCCAGCGAAAGTGTCAGCATCAAAGCGGTAAAAATAAGCCATTTGGATTTCTTCATAAATCATTCCTCCTTTATCTGTCAGAAAGCGGTTCTTTCTTCCGGATCGTTCCCGTCCGTTCTTTCCTTCCGGGAACAAGTACAGGATAAGCCCAAAGTGTGACAAAATCATGAACGCGCGGTAAACGAAATTCAACGATTTTTGTTTGACAAATAGCTTCCGGTAGGCTATTATTGCATAGTTAAGCAAGGAGGAGTGATCATGGCTGAGAAACTGACCATGGACAAGCTGGTCGCCCTGTGCAAGGGACGCGGCTTTGTGTATCCCGGCAGCGAAATTTACGGCGGTCTCGCCAACGCCTGGGATTGGGGCCCGCTGGGGGTCGAATTCAAAAACAACGTCAAAAAGGCCTGGTGGAAGAAATTTGTGCAGGAAAACAAATACAACGTGGGGCTGGACTGCGCAATTCTGATGAACCCGCAGGTGTGGGTCGCTTCCGGGCACGTGGGCGCGTTCAACGATCCGCTGATGGACTGCCGCGCCTGCAAGGCGCGCTTCCGCGCGGACAAGCTGATCGAGGAATGGGGACAAAAGCACAATGAAGCCATCCAGGCGGACGGCTGGAGCAATGAAGAGTACGAAAAGTTCATTGCGGAGCATGACATCGTGTGCCCCGAATGCGGAAAAAAGGATTTCACCGGCATCCGCAAATTCAACCTGATGTTCAAAACCCATCAGGGCGTCACGGAAGATTCTTCCAGCGAGATCTACCTGCGCCCCGAAACCGCGCAGGGCATTTTCGTGAACTTCAAGAACGTGGTCCGCACCACGCGCAGAAAGCTGCCGATGGGCGTGTGCCAGATCGGCAAATCCTTCCGCAACGAAATCACCCCCGGAAATTTCATTTTCCGCATCCGCGAGTTTGAACAGATGGAAATGGAATTCTTCTGCAAGCCGGGTGAGGATCTGGAATGGTTCAATTACTGGCGTTCCTTCTGCCGTGACTGGCTGCTGAAGCTGGGCATCCGGGAAGAAAAGCTGCGCCTGCGCGACCACAGCGCGGAAGAGCTCGCGTTCTACTCCAAGGCCACGACGGACTTTGAGTACCTCTTCCCGTTCGGCTGGGGCGAGCTGTGGGGCGTCGCGGACAGGACCGATTATGACCTCACGCGGCACCAGGAGGTTTCCGGGGAGAACATGGATTATCTCGACCCGGCCACCAACGAAAAATACATTCCCTATGTGATCGAGCCTTCCCTGGGCGCGGACCGCATGGCGCTCGCTTTCCTCTGCAACGCCTATGACGAAGAGGAGCTTGAAAACGACAGCCGCACCGTGCTGCATCTGCATCCGGCGCTCGCGCCGTTTAAAGCCGCCGTGCTGCCGCTGCAGAAAAACAAGCTGGGCGGTCTCGCGGGCGAGATCCACGCGGAACTGAGCAAGCACTTCATGGTGGACTACGATGAAACCGGTTCCATCGGGAAGCGCTACCGCAGGCAGGACGAAATCGGCACGCCGGTGTGCATCACCGTCGACTTTGACACCGAAAACGACGGAACGGTCACCGTGCGCGACCGCGACACCATGCAGCAGGAGCGCATCAAAGCGGAAGATCTGAGAGCGTATCTGGAGAAAAAACAGGAGTTCTGATTTCTGTCCAAAAGGGGCTGCTGCACAGCCCCTCGGGCGATACGCTCAACGCGTATCGCCCGATTTTTCGTTCTTTT
>CADBNX010000460.1 GCA_902796115.1 uncultured Eubacteriales bacterium | reverse complement strand
TGCTGGGCGAGGTGCCGCTGCAGGAAACCGTCAGGCCCACCTGCCAGACCCGTCTCTCCTGCGTGCCCTCCGACATCCGTCTTTCCGGGGCGGAACTGGAACTGGCAAATATGAACCGGCGCGAGTTCCGTCTTCGCGGTATTCTGGAGCCCATCGCGTCCGCCTATGACTATATCCTGATCGACTGTCCCCCGTCGCTGAACCTGCTCACCGTAAACGCGCTGTGCGCTTCCGGCCGGGTCCTGATTCCCATTCAGTGCGAGTATTACGCGCTGGAAGGCGTTTCTTCCCTGCTGAACACCATCACGCGCGTACGGAAAGCTTTCAATCCGGATCTCGAAATCGAAGGGATCCTGCTGACCATGCTGGACGGAAGGACAAACCTCGGCCTGCAGGTCGTCGCGGAAGTCAAAAAGCACTTCAAAAAACAGGTGTTTTCCACGGTGATCCCCAGAAATGTGAAGCTGAGTGAAGCGCCGAGCCACGGGCTGCCCATCCATCTGTACGACCCGCGTTCCGTCGGCGCGGAGGCATACAGCGCGCTGGCCCGTGAGCTCACCGCCAGGGACGGCAAAGGAGGAAAGCGGTCATGAAAAAGAGCGGTCTTGGCCGCGGACTCGACGTGCTGCTTCCGGAACCGGAAGAAGAAAACGGCGTCCAAAGCGTTTCCGTTTACGATATCGACAATAACCCGGGCCAGCCCCGGAAGCACTTCCCGGAGGAATCCCTTTCGCAGCTTGCGGAAAGCATCCGCTCCGCCGGGGTCATTCAGCCCCTGGTGGTCGCGCGCAGCGGCGACCGATACCGCATCATCGCCGGGGAACGCCGTTTCCGTGCCGCGCGCCTGGCCGGGCTGAAAGAAGTGCCGGTCATCGTGCGCGAGGCGAACGAGACGGAGGAAATGGAAATCGCGCTGATCGAGAACCTGCAGCGCGAGGACCTGAACCCACTGGAGGAAGCCGCCGCCATCCGCGCCCTGATCGACCGCTGCCGTTATACCCAGGAAACCGCGGCAAAGCGCCTCGGCAAATCACGCAGCGCGGTCGCAAACAGCCTGCGTCTTTTGAGCCTTCCCGAAAGCGTCAGGCAGCTCATCGAGCAAAACCTGCTTTCCGCCGGACACGCGCGCGCGCTGTGCGCCATTGAGGATCCTGCCCTGCAGGCCTCCCTCGCGGAAAAAGCGGTCCGTCTGGGCCTGAGCGTCCGCGATATGGAAGCGCTCGCCTCTTCCCGGGGCCGCGCCTCTTCCCGGCATTCTGCCGGAAAGCCCCTTTCCCTGGAGCTGAAAGACATGGAAAACCGTCTCGGCGCGGCATTCGGCGTCAAAGCCACCATCGCCGGCAGCGAAAAGAAAGGCAAAATCACCTTTTCCTATCACAGCCGCGAAGAACTGGACAGCATCTATTCCCTGCTTGAAAAGCTGGAAGAATAATACCGAAAACCGCGGGAAGCCCCGGAAAGTCGATCCTTTCCGGGGCTTCCCGCGGTTTTGTCCCGATCCGTGATATCCGTATCCGATTGCTTCCGCTTCACGCTGCGGAAAACGGAGCGTCGCCCGACCTTTTCCGCCCGGCAGAACGTTCAGCCGTTTTCCGTCCCTTCGTCCATCAGTTCCGTGATCGCTTCCTTGGCCGCTTCCGCGTCCAGTCCGTCTTCTTCTTCCATTTCGCGGACCATCTCTTCCATATCGCCCGGTTCGGAGGGTTCTCCCTCCTGGTTTGCCGCACGCGGTCTGCGTGCCTCGCCGCCGTCCTTTTCCGGGCCTTTGGGCTCGCAGCGCCTGATCTCCGTCAGCGGGAAATCCCGGATTTCGGTGTCGTCGCCTTTCGCGATCCGCACGCGCACGGTTTCACGCAGGATATTCAGTTCCATCACCGTGCCTTTTCCGTCCGGCGTCAGGATTTCCCGGCCCACCCGCGGCATTTTTTTCCGGGTCGCCTCGTAGTGGTCCTCTTCATATTTCAGGCAGCACATCAGCCTTCCGCACACTCCCGATATTTTGGTCGGGTTCAGGGACAGGCTCTGTTCCTTTGCCATTTTGATGGAAACAGGCTGAAAATCGCCCAGGAAGGAAGCGCAGCACAGCGGCCTCCCGCAGGCGCCGAGCCCGCCGAGCATTTTCGCCTCGTCCCGCACGCCGATCTGCCTCAGTTCGATGCGTGCGTGGAACGCGGACGCCAGATCCTTCACCAGCGCACGGAAATCCACCCGTTTATCCGAGGTAAAATAGAACAGCAGTTTCGTATCGTCGAATGTGTATTCGCATCCCACCAGTTTCATCGGAAGCTGATGGGCCGCGATTTTCGCGGCACAGATCGCCATCGCCGAGGGTTCCCGGGCACGGTTTTCCGCTTCATGCCTGGCATCCTCCGCCGTTGCGATGCGGATCACGTTTTTCAGCGGCGGCGTAACCAGTTCGTCCGCGATCTGGCTCACGCCCGTCACGACTTCTCCGTATTCCACACCGCGCACGGTCTCCACAATGACCGCGTCGCCGGCTGTGGGCCAAAGCTGCCCCGGATCAAAATAATACAGTTTTCCGGCGTTTCTGAAACGAACGCCGACTACGGTTGCCATACTTGTATTTCCTCCGTGATATGATACAGTAAACGTTCCGCGGACGTGGGCCATCCCACGTTGAATTCCATTCTGTGTCTGGTTTCGATCACAGCTGCGAGGATGCTGCTTACTGCCTGCCGCGGAAGCGACTGCCAGACATCGTTCGCCTCCGCATCCGTCTCCCCGGACAGCCTTGCGGAGAGGACCTCCTCCAGCATTTCCAGACAGTCCCCCGCGTTGTCCCTGGCATCCCGCAGGGTTTTCAGCGCCTCCGGCACCCCGCAGGGATCCGTAACGGCAAGAAACGTGTTCCTGACCGTTTCAAGGCTCTTCCGGAGGGCTTTGTCCTGATGGATCTCCAGCGCGCGGCCGATGCTTCCGCCGCAGAAAGGCAGGATCTCTTTCACTTCCTCCTCGGTGAACCCGCGCGCGAGCAGGGTTTTTTTCAGTCTTTCCCCGCTCCAGGCGCCGAGCCGGATCTGTTCGCAGCGCGACCGGATGGTCGGCAGGACCAGCATAAGCTGATCGGCGGTCAGCAGAAAATACGTGTGCCCGTCCGGTTCCTCCAGCATCTTGAGCAGCGCGTTCTGCGCGGACGCGTTCAGCTGATCCGCGTTTTCCAGCAGCACCGCGCGGTTTCCCTTTTCAAGCGCCGTCGAAGCGAGCGGGGAAAGCACGTCCCTGCGGATCTCGTCCACACCCGGCGGCTTGCCCTTTTTCGAGGACTGCGGGAATAGCAGGTTCGGATGCGTCCGTTTTTCCACCCGTCTGCAGGAAAAATGATTGGTACACGGACATTTGCGCGCGCACGCTTCCTCCCCGCAGGGCGGATAGCCGTCATCCCCCGCGCAGGGACATTTTCCCGTGCCGAAGGCATCGCAGAAAAGCGCCTTGATCATTTTTCCGGCCAGTGTCCTCTTGCCCACGCCGCGCGGTCCGGATATCAGGCAGGCATGAGACAAGCGCCCCGAATGAATCAGACCGATCAGGGCGCCTTCCTGTGTTTCCTTCACTGTTTCCATTTCAGGCGGCAGCTGCATCTCAGTATTTGATGAACTGATCCACGGACAGCACGAATACCGTGGCGCCGCCGACGGTGACCTCCACCGGATAGGACATATACATTTCGGATGTATTTCCCATCGTTACCGGGTTTGTCGCGATCTGCTTGCGGTTCTTGCATACCTTCTCGATGATGGCAAGACAGTTGTCAAACTTATCCTCGCTCACACCGACGAGCAGCGTGGTATTGCCGCTCCGCAGAAAACCGCCCGTAGTGGCCAGTTTGGTCACGCCGTACCCCTCTGTCATCAGACTGGAAATCAGACGGGTTGCGTCCTCATCCTGAACGATCGCAATAATCAGTTTCATGGCGCAGCCTCCTTTCCTTCACCAATATGTACTTATTATACTCCTTTTTTGCCGTTTATGCAAGAACGGCTTCATTTACGGAATATCACCCATTTGCTCGCGACGTAATTGAACAGGACCACCAGGACATTCGTTACGATTTTCGCCGGAAAATCGCGCATCACAAACAGCAGCGCCGTATACAGGCCCAGCTGAAAAATCAGGTAGGAAAGCACGCGCGCGGACACGAACAGCCAGAATTCCTTCCACGCACCGTCGGAAGATCGTTTTTTACTGTCGAAAACGTATTTTTTGTTGGTGAAAAACGCGAATATCACCGCGCCGACCCACGCGGTCAGGTTGGCGGCATTGCAGGCCCAGCGGTACGCCGCCCCGTCCGGTTCCATCGCGTCGATCCCAAGCACCCGGCGCATCAGCGAATAGATCAGAAAATCCACCAGCGTCGTCAGCGCCCCGAAAAGCAGATACAGCGCGATTTCCCGCATCTTTTTCCTGTCATGCAGGAGCGCAAGGATTTTTTCCTTCATTTCTCTCCCTCTCCCCTCTCAAACTGCAGTGTGTCTCCCTCGTCTCCCCGCGCGTAGGATGCGCTCAGCACCGCTTCCCGCGGCAGCGTGAGCGGGCGTTTCCTTCCGCTTTTCAGGCATACGACGGTTTCATCGTCCCAGGTCACGATCAGCGCGTTCATATACGCCGCCTTTCCGTCCTGCAGGATCAGCAGCCGGATGGGTTTCGTGTGGCCGCGGGAATAGGCGAAAAAGCGTTCCTCGTTCATATTCCGCCGTCCGTTCCGTAAATCCGGATTTCCCCGTTCCGGGAAACAAACAGCAGCGGATAGCAGGCGTCCATATCGGAAAGGCTGCCGAACTGCGCTCTTTCATAACTGCCCACGAAAATATAATCCACCCCGTATTTTTCGAGGATATCCCTTCTTCCTCCGGGATCCGAATAAAAAGCCGTGATATCCGCGTGGCGTTCCCAGGTGGAGAATCCGTGATAATACAGCCACAGGTCGGGCCCGCATACAACGGTGCGCCCGGCAAGCGCGGATACCGGGTTGATATGCTCCGTCCAGGAAATGAACACCGCGTGTTCGTTCGTATGGTCCTCAATGTATTCCGCGGTCTCGACATCCTGCGCGGAAAAGATCTGGTAATCGCTCACCGCTTCTCTCGCCACGCTCAGCGTTCCGGAAGCAAAAAACAGGATGCATGCCGCCGCACCGATGAAAGCCCGTCCGCGCAGGCCCTTCAGCTTTTCATACACCTCCATGCCCCAGTCCGCCGCGATCAGGGCGCAGAGCATGTACCACACGTAAAACAGCTTGTTGTTGTCATACTCGTTCGGCTGGAACTGAACCAGTTCCGCCGCAAGAAAGATCAAAAACGCGCCGGATGCCAGAAAGCGCCTCACGGGATCCTTTTTCAGCAGTGCCGGCAGGATCATGAGAAACGGCAGCCCGATGTTTTTGATGTAGAACCACAGGTATCCGTCCCGGAGACCGTTGGAATTGGAATTGTTCACCCAATTGAAGTGGAAGGACAGGAAATGATTGCTTCCCGCGGCCTGCGGAAAGGTCCACACAAGCAGCTGCGGCAGCGCAAGCACCGCGGCGAGGCTTCCGTACAGCAGCCAGGACGCGAAACCCCGGCGGCTGCGGATCATGTCATAGATCATCCATCCGAGGGACGCGAGCGCAAGCGCCAGGAAGCAGTGCGTATGGATCATCGGCAGCGCGCCTGCCCAGATCCCGAGCAGCACCAGGGCGCGCGCGGGAATCCCCGACGGGTTCTCCTCCATGCTTCCGTCCGCGCTGTCGAAATACTTCCCCCCGAAGGTATCCAGCGACAGATACAGGCAGGGCAGAAGATTGCACCATCCGCCCAGGATCGTCCGCTGCGGGATCAGCATATCGCAGATCACATTGCTCCAGCGCAGATTGTAGGTAGTGAACTCCGCGTGATTGGCCGGCGCCTGATACCAGCCATACAGGATGTTCCGCATTCTCTCCGCCAGGCCCGTGCCCATCTGAAGCTGGTTATTTCCCACGGTGCCGAGACTGACTCCGGTCATATCGAACGCATACAGAAATCCCAGCCCGCCGTTCAGGAAAAAGAGCAGCACCGCCAGCCGTACCACACCCGCCCTCTTCATGACCCGATCCGCCAGGATCGCGTATCCGGAAAAGACCAGCAGCATCATCAGACTTCCGGTAAAGAGCACCGCGCCGCGCAGGGAAAACCCGAGAAAGAGAAAGCTTGTGGCAAAGCTGTCCGTCAGAAAAGGATAGGAGAGGCGCTCGCCCGGATAAATACTGTAATCCGGCGGGAAAGCCGCGTTCCGCATGGATGTGATGATGGACAGATGCAGGTTCAGATCGCCGTACGTGCTCTGTCCCACATGCAGCGACCCGTCCGCCGCAGGTTCCAGGTAATGCGTCCACAGCAGAACAGCACCGAGCACGGTCAGCGGCAGCGCGGTAAACAGCAGCGATTTTCCAAGCCTTGTGTCCGCTTCCTCCCATCCGCGAAGCGCCCTCTGATCCCGTACCAGCCAGGCCGCGGGCGGCAAAAGCGCCGAGGCCAGCATTCCCAGCAGGTGCGCCGAGAAGGTATAGCCCGCCGCGAACGCGGCCAGCGCCGGCATCCACATCATCAGCATCACGCCAAGGCACGCGCCCAGCCAGAGCCGGGGCAGAAGACGGACGCGCGGCAGCAGGAACCGGATGATCAGATACCCGCAGAAGATGTAAAACGCGGTGTATATAAGGCCTGTCATATACGCGCCTCCGTCAGGACTGTTTTGCCGTTTTGCCGGACGTGCGGATGGTCGCCGCATAGGCGCTGTTGCACAGTCCCAGCACTGCGGAAAGGATGAACAGGGTCTCAATTCCCAGGGTCTGCCAGATCCATCCGCCGAAGAGCGCAATCAGGATCGTGATCAGATGATTCACGGAAAGCCCGGTCGAAATCGTGGCGCGTACTTCATTCTCATTGTCCGACAGATCCTGCACGTAGACATTCGAAGCCATTGATGCCAGGGAGATCACGCTGTCCAGCACATAGTTCACGCAGCACACGACAAAAGCGGCGCCGACCGGGAAAAGATGATGCGCAAACCCGTAGAAGAAACAGACAACGACCAGGATCAGCGTATCCGCGATCATGACAGCCTTGTAACCCACCCGGTCAATGATGCGGCCGACAATCGGAGACGCCAGAAAACAGCATACAGCCGACACCGCAAACAGCAGGCTGATCACCGAAGCACCCGCTCCGTACTGGCGCACCAGCACGTAAGGCCCGAAGGTGAAAAAAATCTGTTTTCTTGCCCCGTAAAACACTTCCAGCATGTAGTATTTCCGGTACTTCTTCCTGAAATAAAACCTTCTTTTGCTCTCATCCGGTCTGCTGTTTCCGTCTATCCGGGCCGAAAAAACGCATCCCACGGCAATGATCAGCGCGGAAGAGAGAAAAACCGCCCGGTAAAGCGTCTGCGTATTCGGAAGCAGGAAAAACACCGCCATGATCAGCAGATAGCCTGCCAGGGTGCCGATCTGGTGCAGCGCGTTCTGCGCGCCCAGCGCCTCTCCTCCCTTGTTTTCCCGGGCATAGCTGAGCGTCATCGTATTGCGCATACCCAGCTGCATATGATCCCCCAGGGAATAGACGAAGACCGCGAGCGTCACCATCAGGCGGGTCGCGGGCAGTGCCGCGTGCAGTGCCATGCCGCAAAGCATGATCAGCGAACCGATCTTGTAAATCCGC